>JANPGW010000227.1:0-6254 GCA_031424115.1 Saprospiraceae bacterium
GACGTGACGGACGAAATTGCCAATGCACCCGAACGGGTGTTGAGATCGACGATCGGCGAATCATCAATTGTGAGCGGTTCTTCGACGTCTTGTGACGCATCGTCGTACACGCCGAGGGCGTGGGCTTCGGCGAGGGTGATGGGTTTCGACTTCAACTCCTGCACGGGTTCTGCCTGTTTGTCGGCGGTTTTGTTACAGGCAGTTACCCCGATTAAGAGGGCGGTGAAAATAAGGAAACTGATTTTTTTCATCTTGAAATGAGTTTTAGATTAAAAATGCCTCCGAGCACTCGGGGGTAATAACCTTGCAAATTTAATGTTAAAATTACAAAATGAAATATAAAATACCAAATAGTATAAAATAATGTCTAAATGAGATGTTTGAGGGCGTAAAAAAAGCATCTGGGGGATGCTTGGGGGGTGGTGATAAAAACAGTGCATTTCGAGAAGAAGTGATTGAGGGGTAGTTGCTTTTTAATTACTTGGGTGGAAGACCAGAGAATGGGTGCACCGCTTCGGAGAAATGGCGCGAGCGGGGGAGAATAGTCCACTTTTAGAATTTTTTGCCGACAAGACGTGGTCGGGCGGTAGCCCTGCTTTGACCAAAGGACTCCTATGGAGGGTGTGTGTTCAGTCAGAGACCGAACACAACAGCACTCGGGTATAATATAAAACCTAACACTTAATCGAACGGGGAACATAACAGCACTCGGGTATAATATAAAACTTAACACTTAATCGAACGGGGGGGGGCAGATTTCAAAGAAAAAATTAGTCCTCCCAAATAATGCTCAAAATGGTTTTATATTTCCTTGTTGGAATGCAGTATTCGTAAAAATCGGTGTCCTCATTGTCGTATTCGTTCAATGTAAACCATGTTGATTTACTTACTGTCTGTGCTTTCTCGTCTAATTTGTAAAGAAATTCGTAATCCTTTTTTATGTATTCGGCAGCAACTGAATCAGAGGGTGGCGCTAATCGTGTGTAGTCACCAAGCCAAACTTTTAAGTCCTCTGATTTTTTCCAATACTTTACAATTCCATTATCAATAAACACAAGGCAAAGAGGGTGGAGTTCATCAAATTGCAAATAGCGAAAAACTGTCGCTGTCAAACTCGCTTTGAATCTTGCTGCAAGTTGTTGAATAAGTAATGGTGTAAATTTCTTTCCCTTTGCTTCTTTGAGGAATAGTTTTTCTGGCATCAAAAGTTCACTGGCAAATTCGTTTGCTTCCAATTCCTGTTTTCCAAACTTCAATGCTTTCTCCATTCCTGCAATGATGTTGAAGTTTTGAAAAGTATCGTCAGGCAGTTGCATATTCTTGTGCATTAGCAAGTGTCCAATTTCATGAGCTGCAACAAATCGTTTTCGTTCTTGAAACTGTATTAGAGAATTTACTTTGATTACTGCTTTGCTTTTCCCGAAAATTATTTTTCCGTCACAATGCTTCAGTTCCTCTTCAATTAAAATTGCGTTCAAACCTGCAACAAATAAGTCCATTGGCAAATCAGTGATTTCATCTAACCCACAATTAGCCAAAAGTTCTTGTGCTTGTATATGTGCATTAGTGCTTCTTTTCATCTTCCTCTATTTGTTCAATAAGTTCAACAAAGTTTTTATCCTTAATGATTTCAATTATATCCTCTTTAGATATTTTATCAAGGTTTTTATATAAAGCAAAGGAAGGATTACCTTGAACTAGTTGTTTCAAAATCGCAATTGGCTTTTCAATATTCAGTAGTAATGCTTCTTGAAACTTACTTACTAATTGCAACAAAGACTCATTGTGTTTTTTGTTGGCGGTAGCTTTTGCCATAAACAGAATTTGCTTTTTCTTTTTTTCATACTCTACAAGATTTTGAATATTCTCTTGCAGTGAATCGTTAATTGTGTCTTTGTCGGCTTCTAAATAGAAGTTGAACAAAGCATCATCTATTTTATTTTGGATTTCTCTGCTCATATGAATTTTATTATTAGAGTACGTAATTTCGGCATTTTCCTTTCAAGTCTTTTTTGTATATTATAAATTGCTTGGACATCTTTTCCTAACAGGTCGGCAACTTCTGAAGGTTTATTTATGTCATCTATCCAGCACTCAAACATATCAACCTCATCTTGGTCAGCACCATCTTCTTTTAGTTTTTGAATTGCAATTTGTTTTAACTCTGATTCATTATTTGATTCTTCTCCGCTTTCAATATCAGATAACTCCGACTCATATTTCTGTTCAAAAGCGACTAAGTAATTTGAAATATGACTTTTTAAGCAACCGAATAGAAAAACCTTAAAGGAACATTTTGCTTTTTGCCAATCTCTTTCACCTTCTGCGACTTTCATCAATACCTCTCCTACAAAATCTTCAGGGGTTTTACCTTCTAAGTCTTTCACCCCAATTGTTTTTAAACGACTATATGCATAGGCAGTCATGCTGTCAATGATGTAATTCATATCGTTATTATGGAGTGCTTCTTCTAAAGTCATTACTACTTTCTAAAGTATGCTAAATTATTAAAAATATTTGCCACCATTGGCAAATATAATTAGATTCTTAGCATACTAAGTTATAAGTGAAATAAAACTATAAATAACAGAAATATGGTAAGAATAATATTAGAACTTTTAACAGCGATAATTTTTTTTATATGGGGTGTTTTTACGGAAGATACTAATTTACAACCAGAATTAAAAGGCATGGCCATTGGGACGATTAGTGTCTTCTTAATTGAATGTATTATATTGTTAAATAGCAATTGGGGGTTTTTAAAACTATATTGGGATAGTTATAAACCTTGGGGTCAAAAAGAAATAAGATTAACCATTGCATATCTGTTTAGGATTGAAAATAATGGTAAATATTTGCTTATTAAAAGTAATCGGATAGCCAATACTTATCAACCTGTTGGGGGTGTTTATAAATATTTTCATCCAGAAACTACCACAAAATTTAATGAAATTGGTATTATAACTGATAATTCTATTGAGAATGACGAAGACAGTGAAAATGATTTGAGAGTAAAATTGAAAAACAAATGTAACCTGCCCAAATTCTTGGATTGGTTTATGCAAAAAACACAAAGAGAAATTGATCCATGGCGTGAATTCTATGAAGAACTTGTAGCAACGGTCATTCTACCCCCTGAGGATTTTAAATATATACACTATGAATTAGTAGGGCAACATTATGATCGAATACATTTTGATGAAAGATTTAGAGTTGATACATTTAAGTATGTTGATGTTTTTGTGGCAAAATGTATAAATGAAAAACAAATTAATGCAATAAAAAATTTACGAGATACATTAAGTGATAAATATGTTTGGGCTACTGAGGCTGAAATAAAGAATAGGAGAACAGAGGACGGCAAGGCAATAACTCAGCATTCTTATAAAATATTTCAAAACAAAAAATTAAAATAATGATTTCAATAGAAAACAAAGCAACGCAGATTGATGACCTGCTTGATAAAATGGCAGAAGCTGTTCAACTTGATGACACAAGATATGACCGTATGATAACAAGTTATGAATCCGTAAAGGACTGGATTGAAAATGATGAAACATTTTTTAAGCCATACAACTACGATGTTTACCCTCACGGTTCGGTAAGAATACTTACTACCGTGAAGCCGTTTGGTAATGATGAGTTTGATTTGGATATTGCTATTCACCTGAAAAGCAATACGCCACACACACCGCAACGGATTTATGCAGAATTGAAAAGATGTATGGAAGCATACGCTAAAAAACACGGGTTAAAGATTGAAGCAAAAAATCGTTGCATCCGTTTGGATTATGCAGGGGATTTTCACATGGATATTTTGCCGGGGATTCAAGAAAAAGTTTTTGACCAAAACAAAATAAAGGTTCCAGACCGTCAATTAGGAGATTGGGTTAGCAGTAACCCGCGGGGCTATGGTGTTTGGTTTATGGGCAAAGCAAATTTGGTAAAAGAAAGTTTGCTTGAAAAATCAATGAGAGCCGAAAAACTTCCTGCCGATAATTTCAAACATAAAAAACCACTTCAACGGGCTGTGCAATTAATAAAACGATATCGTGATATTTATTTTCAGAAAGATGATACTTACAAAACATCAAGCATCATTCTCACCACAATTGCAGGAGAATACTATAATGGAGAGGACAGTATTTTTGATACGGTAAATAATATCATATCTACTATTAGCACTCATGTAAACCAGCCAACAGGCAGGTTAAAAATTTTGAACCCTGTAAATGCAGAAGAAGATTTTACCGATAAATGGGATAATGAACCCGAATACTATGAAGCGTTTAAAAAATTTGCAAGTCATTTATACGATGAATGGCAGAAACTGAAAATGCAGCATGGTGTTTTGAATGAAGGTATAGTTCTGAAAGGGTTGTTCGGTGATGATATTTTTATGAAGGCGCAAACAAATCAGGCAATGTTAATTGAGGAATTAAGAAAGAGCAAATCGTTAGCTTCTGTTCGAAATACAGGAATACTTTCTTCTTTAAGTTCTTTTGGTACTGCTACTGTAAAACCAAACACATTTTTTGGTGGACATGAAAAGTAATTATAGAACAAGAAATAAAACATTAGCTGAACAAGTTTCTTCCATGCGGTGGAAGTATCCTCACTTTACAACTGTCTTTACTTCACATAGCAGCATGAAAGTAACAGGTGTGTTACAACCAACCTCACGAAGTGGTGCTTATGAGTTTGTGTTGAAATATAATTTGGCAGATAGCCCTAAAACAAAAATCATTTCTCCTGTATTGATGAAAAATGATAAGGGTGAAGAAGCACCGCACCTTTACTCTAACGAAAACCTTTGCTTGTATCATCCGCAATACCGTGAGTTTAACAGAACAGACTTTTTATGTGATACAATAATTCCGTGGACATCTTTGTGGCTCTACTATTATGAAGTGTGGCACTTAACAGGTGAATGGCTTGGCGGTGGTGAGCACCCAATAAAATTAAAACCAAAAAAAAAATGAGAAGACAAGACAGACAAATAATAAACGGTGCTTTAATCGTTGGCGGTTCTACTGCACTTGTAGATATTTTTTTGCAATGGATGGAACATAAGGACAAAGGAATTGACTTTACTTGGGATAGCTACAATGGAATGAGAACCTTTAAGCGCTCTTTTGTGGGTGCTGCCGTTGGTGGTGGTTTGGGTTATGCTTATTACCACTACCAAATAAGTGAGGAAGCAAAGCTGCCGTTTAACTCGGATGATTATGTAAAAAAGATTTTGACTGAAGAACATTTGAAAGCAAATCCTGCTGCTTTTAAAAGTGTAGTTGCTGCCCGTGAAAGAGTAAAGCAATGGATGGTTGATAAATTCGAAAACAAACTTGTTGCCTTACCCGAAGATACGGGCTCGTTTTACAAACGAACTGCAATCTCTTTAAACTACGATTTAGATATTGTGCTTCCATTCAAGCGAAGTAGTTACAACTCGTTGGAAGAAATGTATTATGAGGTTTATGAGATTGTAGGAGAAAAATTTGGCAGAAGTGCTACTGTTACCAAAAAAACAAAAGCTATTGGGCTTACTTTTGAAAATAACGGCGATCCAATTCACTTTGACATTGTTCCAGGAAGGGAAATAAATAATTACGCAGTTGAAAAGGATTTGAACTTGTATGTTAAACCTAATTGGATTTGGCAAAGGGGAAGTTCTTTCAAAACAAATATTGGTGTTCAAAAAAGAATGACTGTAAATCAACCCGAAGCAAGGACTGTGATAAAACTTTTGAAAACATACAGAAATAGAAACACTTTGCCGTTACCTACATTGATGGTTGAGCAATGTGTTGTTGATGCGATGTCAGAAAATAATTTTGGTGTTTATGCTTCGCCAACTGAAAACCTTTTGAACTGCATGGACTTCATTTCAAAAAAAATGGAACAAAAAAATTTGATTGATATTGCCAACTCAAACAACAACCTACACGATAAGATAACAGAGATGCAAAAGAGCTATATCTCAAATCAGCTAAGAAACGATATTCAGCGTATTGAAGAAAACCCAAGATATATTAAGGAACTTTTTGAGTTTTAACTCTTTTTTTCGCCAGTGCCCATAATACCTAAACTAAGTATTTATATTAACTCAAAGTCAAATATTTAAACAAATATATAGGAATTTTAATGAGAATGTAAACACTTTGTCGATAATATATTTTGAAAAGAACCCTTTGAGGTTTTTTTTGCCCAGACGTGGTCGGGCGGTAGCCCTTCTTTGGGTGTGTGTTCAGTCA
>JANPGW010000228.1:0-2839 GCA_031424115.1 Saprospiraceae bacterium
AGGCAATACATCCCCCAGTGAATGGTTTTGGCTTGCCATCGTTTCGATGTGCGCTTTTATGTTTTTGCCGCGCCAATTTCATATTGCGGTTGTTGAAAATATCAACCCCAATCACGTTACAAAAGCCATGTGGCTATTCCCGTTATATTTATTGATAATAAACATATTCGTTTTGCCCGTAACCATGGCAGGACTCATGCAATTTGAGGGGATGAATATCAGACCCGATAATTATGTGCTGGAATTACCTTTGTTGAAAGGACAAAATCTGCTTGCCCTTTTCGTTTTTATTGGTGGATTATCGGCTGCTACCAGCATGGTCATTGTAGAAACTACTGCTTTGAGCATTATGGTGAGCAACCATATTGTAATGCCGCCATTATTGAATAATTTGGCGAAATATAAAAATGAAAAAGTAGATATTTCAAAATTGGTTATCCTTGTTCGACGTGTCAGTATTATCATTATTTTACTCTTAGCGTTTGCTTATGTTCGTACCATTGCCACCAATCGGGAATTAGTATCTATCGGTTTAGTCTCTTTTGTTGCGGTCACGCAATTCGCGCCAATCGTTATTGGCGGGCTTTTTTGGAAAGGGGCTAACAAAGCCGGCGCAATATCAGGACTACTCGTCGGTTTTTTTATTTGGGCAATCACTTTGACCGTTCCAACATTGTGTGAATACGGAATTTTGTCAGATAGTATCATAAAGGAGGGTTTTTTTGATTATTCTTGGCTCAAGCCATATGCCTTGTTTGGCTTGGAAGGTTTCGACCAAATCTCGCATTCGGCATTTTGGAGCTTATTTTTTAATATTTCGGTCTTCATTATAGTATCTCTCTATTCCAAAACCTCGCCGACAGAAATCGCTCAAGCTGATTATTTTGTCAATATTTACAAATATCTGAATGTCGGTAATGAATTTGAAGTACTTCGCCGAGAAGCCAAAATGGAAGATTTACGTTTCCTTTTAAATCGGTTTTTAGGTGAAGAACGCGCCGATATTTTGTGGAATAGCTATGAGGAAGAGAATGATATAAATCTTCAAAAAGTCGTTATTGCCAATGCTGAAATCGTCGCTTATGCTGAAACCCAGTTAGCGGGTGCGTTAGGGGCTTCATCGGCCAAGATTATTATCGCTTCGGTGGTGAAAGAAGATCCGATTAGTTTGGATGAAATGCTCAATGTGCTTGACCAAACCCAAGAAATCA
The DNA here is from genome assembly GCA_031424115.1 of Saprospiraceae bacterium. Classification (GTDB taxonomy): domain Bacteria; phylum Bacteroidota; class Bacteroidia; order Chitinophagales; family Saprospiraceae; genus JAAFJT01. The sequence goes on from JANPGW010000228.1 coordinate 1,212, forward strand.
TTGTCAGTAATAAAGAGTTGGAGCGAAAATCAAAGGAACTTCACGAAATGACGGAACAACTTCAATTCGCCAACGAGCAACTCAAACAACTTGATAGGCTCAAAGCTGATTTTGTCACAACTGTAACTCATGAGTTGCGTACGCCGATGACCTCTATCAAGGCTCTTTCAAAGATTTTATTGGACAATAAAGATTTGCCTAAGGAACAACATGATGAGTTTTTAAATATTGTTGTCCTCGAAACAGAACGTATCACAAGGCTCATCAATCAAGTTTTGGACATTGAAAAACTGCAATCCAATTCGTATGATTGGAAACTTGAAAAACTGAATATTAAGGATTTGGTCAGTTTGGTTTGTAAAGGTTTTACGCCTCTTTTCCAAGAAAAAAATATTCAATTTAACATGGTTTTGCCGGATGAAAATTTGCATGTGATAGGAGATAGCGACCGTCTTACCCAAGTCGTGGTAAATCTACTTTCTAATGCCGTAAAATTCGCGCATACTGAGGGGGGGGTAATTGGCGTGACTTTGGCACATTCAGCGGGTATCGTGACCATCAAAGTTGAAGATAATGGTAAAGGTATTCCGGACGATAAAAAAGAAATGATTTTTGAGCGTTTTACCCAAATTGACGACCCCAACGAAGGAAAACCGACGGGAAGTGGTTTAGGTCTTTTCATCAGCAAACGCATTATCGAACACTACAACGGGCGCATTTATGTGGATGATAGAGAAATGAGCGGCGCCTGCTTTGTCATCGAATTGCCTATTGTTTAATAATTTTCGTTATTTGTTCTTTATTTTCAGAAAATTTCGTAATTTTATATCGCTATTCACTAAACAACATTAAACTTTATTTTGAACTACATTAAATGGAAAACGCAAACAAATCTAAGAAAATACTCATTGTTGATGATGAACCTAATATTTTGATAGCCATTGAGTTTTTGCTAGTTAAAGAAGGATATTCTGTGCAAAAAGCTTTTGACGGTCATCAAGCGATGCAAAAAGTGGACTCATTTCGCCCTGATATCGTCATTTTGGATGTCATGATGCCCGGTTTCAACGGTTTCGAAGTGGCTCGCCGGATTCGCAACATTGAAGGCAATGAAGACGTTCGCATCATTTTTTTGACTGCCCGAGGCACGCAGGAGGACAAAATGACGGGCTATTCTACCGGTGGCGAGTATTATCTCACCAAACCATTCGATAACGAAGAGTTGATTGGAATCGTTAATGAATTAGTTGAATTCGGTTGATTTTATTCCCTGTTTAAAATTTTATTGGGTAATTGTTTTTATTTCAAAATAAAAATTGTCTTTTTGAAATAAAAATCATTTTTCTGATTTTTTCTATGCAATTATATAGATTATTATATATTTTAGCATTTGATTTTATCATTTCAAAAGAACCAAGTTATGAGCAACGTTATTAAGTCTTTTTCTCAATACAAAAAGGAATATGTTCGCAGCACAAAAGACCCTGAAGGCTTCTGGTCAGATCAAGCGGAGCAATTTGTGTGGCATAAAAAATGGGACAAAGTTCTTGATTGGGATTTTGTATCGCACGAGGTTAAGTGGTTTGACGGAGGCACTACTAATATTACTGAAAATGCACTCGACCGGC
>JANPGW010000229.1:0-32326 GCA_031424115.1 Saprospiraceae bacterium
CATGTTTTTTATTTCAAAACTGGATAGTTTCAGTTGTTTATACAAAAAATCACGCACGTCTTTTTCATTGTTATGCGATGCCAACATACCGGGCAAATCGTGTTGCAAAGCTGAATATTGGGTTTCTAACTCCGCCAAAGCCCCCCCCTCAGTATCTAAGGTCAAAAGAGCTTTTCGCATTTGTCCGTTTTCTTTTTCTTTGTAAGCGGGTGTCCGAACTACTTTCCCGCCTTCGGGCGTAATCAACAACACCTCTCTATCGCCGGTAAAATCGCCGCAATACCCCACCGGATTGGTCTGGCTTGTACACTCTAACCACACCGTGTCCTGCTCAATCGGCACAGCCAAAAAAACGTGGTTGAAATAATCGCCCACTAAGTCTTTTTGCATGGGTAAATGATCGGCTCCTGCCCCAACGAGTGTATAGAAAGAAGGGATATTTAGTTCTTTCAACATGGCGTACATAAAATTAGTCAAACCCTTACAATCGCCGTATTTTTTGGTGCAGACATCAGTCGCCGGAAAAGGCTGTAAACCACCTATACCTAATTGAATACTCACATAACGGGTGTTTTTCTGCAAATAGGCATATAGTTTTTCTACCTTACTGAGAGGCGTCGGACAATCCTTGACGAGGTCTTTTATTTGCGCGATAAAAGGCTCCGGCAATTTATCGCGGCCCTGATTGAGTTGATAAAAAAACTTGCCGAGTTCTTGCCAGCTGGCATTTGAGCCTTCATAGCCCTGCATCTTGAAATGCTCCATCATAACAATGACCGTGGGCTGATCAATTTTACTTTTGGATATATAAGGTTCGGGCGTATAAGCTTTCATATTCTGAACCGACCATTGATAGATATTGTACAGTTGCCCGTCTTCGGTTTGTTTCAGCGTTACCGGTTCAGGTTTGTCCAAATTAAAAGTCTTAAAACGCACTGCTTCAGTATGGGGTGCCCGCACTTCAAAAGAGGCATTTTCAACCGCTAAAGTTGGGCTTGATTGTGGACTCCAGACCTCCCTACCTAATTGGCTGTTGTATTCGGTTTCATACTCAAATTCAACGGTATAAGGGAATTGACCGAAATTAAATTCCGCCACTTTCGCTCGATGATCGGTGGCAAAATCACCGTCACTTCCGATGGCAATATCTTGAATGTCAGATGATTTAAGTTTTTTGACAAATTTGCCCTCCGAATCATACAGTTTCCCCGAAAAATGCGCTATTTTTCTCAATTTGTTATAAAAAACGCCACATTCTGCCCACCGTTCCCCTTCTTTTTTAAGTATAGTGACGATATAGCGTATCCGTGAAGTGGCTTTGTCGGATGCGGTATAAGTATATGTTTCATTGTATTCCCGCATCACCGCATTCGCTTGTTTGGTCAGCAGTTCATTCGGGATGGTGGCGGCTTTATATATATCTGTTTTATCCAATTTTAATACCTGAGCAGACAGAGTGACTGTTGACAAAAAGAACAGGATAATGGGTGTTTTGAAGCGCATGAGTTGTTTATTTAGCTGATAAATGAATGATTGTATTGTTATTTCGCCTGTTTTTTCAAAACAATTTGCTCGGCGTGTTTGGCTATGATTTGGTCAAAGGTGCCTTTCAGATCGGCATAGAACTTAGCTTCGTAAACAGGTTTTTTAAATTGAATTTTGCTATTGATTTTGACAATGCCTTGTTCATTCATGGGTACTACGATATAATGAAAAACAACCGAGCCATCTTCCCATTGGATTTTCGTGGACTTCGGCAATTCCTCAATGATATATCCTTCGGGCACTTTTAATGAAAAATTATACAACTCATCAAATGGATGCGCAAAATCCATAGGATAAAGCCGTTCCGCCTTTTTGAAAGGGTTATTGGTCCATCCATAAGAAAGCATCGGACTGAAATAAATGTGCTCGTCGTTGACATCCATAAAATCGGTTGTTTCAAATTCAAATTTTCCTTTCAGCGATTCCGAAGGGTTTTTAACATTGGTGAATTCTTGCGTTTTTAAAGAGCCATTTGTAATCAATTTTTCAAGCATCACTTTAGCGTGTTTTTCTTCACCATCTCCTAAAATCCTTTTGCGATTGTCGAAGCCTTTATAACTCTTTTGAGTGGTTTGAAGTGATCCCCTCAGTATCTTTTCTGAAGTGCCTTTATTTTCAATCGCCATATCTGCCACGACTAAATCCGTCATTTTTGCCGCTTGCAAATTAATCCATTGTGGTTTTTCAACATCTAACAAAAGACCCTGACCATTAAGTAAATCAAAAGGTAAAATACCCAAAGGTAAGAGGGGATTACTGGCATCCAATAAAATCGAAGAAGTATCTACCTGAGCTTGAATGATGACATAATTGAATCTCTCAAGCAAAGGATAGTTGAGGGCTACGCGTCCGTGAGAACGGGTAGAAAGTAAGATGGGTTTCACTTTTATTCCGGATTCGGCTAACATTGCACCTAACAATAGATTGACATCGCCCACTGTTCCCACTTTTTCTTCCAACACTTTTTTATGTGAACGGTCTGATAATAAACCACTCTCCGTTTTGACATTAATATTGGCCTTGACATAATCAGTGATGGCAAGCAATTTCTCTTTGTCAGTAACTTTTCCTTCAACAATAGTTTTTACTAAATCTTCAACAGCGCCCCTTTTTCGCAATTTCGTCCCGAAATCATTGTTTTCTATCAAATTTTTAACAAATTTATTCCAATTATCGTTAAACGTCTGCGTAAGTCGCCCAGGGAAGTTGTAACTTTGTAATTGAAATTCAATTTTATCATAGTAATCGGAAGCCTTAGTAGTATATGCTTCTGAACGCAAAGAGGGGTTATCTTGCATCACCCATCGATATTCTTTCTGCACATATGTGTGGCTGTCACCATTTTTAAATTGAATTGTTTTTGAACCGCTCTCATTTTCATTGATTGCCAAACGGTTGTACCCTTCTTGATTCAAAGCATAATAGTAATATTCTGGATAAGTGAAACGATACTCTGACCATATGACAGGATATGGATACTGAAAATTCCATGTATTGGGGTAAAAAGTAAAATTAGAAGTGATAGTATATGTTAATTCCACAATTGACCCATCTTTTATTCCCGGTAAAGCAATTTTTTTTAAATAATGAGATTTATAAAGCTGTTTATCAAAAGTGCTGCTCTTATCCATCTTCGTTTCTTTAATCTTACCGTTTTCGGCATTGTAAGTCACAGCTTTTAAATCACTTATGACATCTTTATTCAAACCATCAATCACGGTATATGGGATTTCGATGTTGGCAAAATAATTTGTAACATCTTGGTCAGCTTTAAATATTTTGACGCGCATATGCCTGTAGTATATCATTTCAAAGTCTTCTGATACGGTATTATACTCCATTCGGGTATCCCCAAAATCGCATAAAATAACTGCCGAAGCGGAAGAGTCTTTATTATACACGGTCATCGAAAAATCCTTGTCATCAATTTTCCCGAACTTAATGGGAAACTTTTGCGAAAACAGAGAAGCCGAAAAGACAACAGTACACACAAGAGTGAGTAAGCTTTTGAAAATGTTCATGTTAAGCGTTTTTTGACATCGTTTGTATGTCGGTTAATTAATAATGAGTTGTTGCATTTGTTATGCAATAATAAAGGTTATTTTTAAAAAACAAATAAATAATTATTATATTTTTAATTATTTAACAATCACTCCATTAAATGGTGTGTTTTTTAGACTTTTATAGCGGTTGCACATTTTATTCTTTATGTCTTATTTTTTTGGGAGAATAATGGATTGACAATAAACAACTGGCTACTGACTACTAAAAATACTGACCGCTCTATGTGTGAATACTTTGTTGGAATTGACATCGGCACCTCCAATCTAAAAGCATTGGTTACGGATAGCAAAGGGAATATGTTGCAAAAGCATACGCTCCCCTGCCCTACTCTGCATCCCAAAAACACTTATGCGGAACAAAACCCGGCATTTGTTTTTGAGCAACTCCTTCAATTACTCAATAAAATCGCTCATTCGCAGCGGGGAAAGCCCATTGCTGTTTCGTTCAGTGCGGCTATGCACAGTCTCATAGCGATGGACGCCCAAGGCATACCCCTCAGTAATGCCATCATTTGGGCAGACAATCGAGCTGAAAAACAAGCCGAAAAATTAAAAAACACCGAAGTGGGTAAAACCATTTTTTTACATACCGGAACGCCCATTCACGCCATGTCTCCGCTACCCAAAATTATGTGGTTTTGGGAAAAACAGCGCTCTATCTTTGATCAAACGGCTTGGTTTTGCTCCATCAAAGAGTATATCTTTTTTCGACTTTTTGGTAAAAAAATCATTGATATGTCCCTGGCTTCGGCTACAGGGCTACAGGATTTTCTATCAAAAACATGGTTTAAGCCGGCACTTAAAGCCGCCTATATTTCAGAAAAACAATTATCAACCATCGTATCCCCTTATCATTTTGAGGTTTTAGGGCAAAACAACCTCATTCCGACGTGGGAAAACGTTCCCTTTGTCGTCGGGGCATCTGACGGAACTCTCGCGAATCTGGGTTCGGGTGCCGTTGGCGACCATATCACTACGCTAACCATCGGTACGAGCGGAGCGGTACGACGCACGACGACTACGCCTGTGTCCGATGCCCAAATGCAACTTTTCAATTATATCCTTGATGAAGACCATTATATCGTCGGTGGACCTACCAACAACGGCGGCATTGCGCTCGAATGGTTGTCCAAAAACTTACTTCAACAGGATATTTCACTACTGGTTGCCGACGCCCAAAAAATACCGATTGGCAGTGAGGGTCTGTTATTTTTACCTTTTATTCTCGGCGAACGCGCACCCATTTGGGATGCCAAAGCTCGGGGTGCTTTTTTGAATGTCGCTTTTGAGCATACGCAAGCGCATTTCACGCGGGCAACACTCGAAGGGATATTGTTCAATTTACAAAATATCCATGAACTTGTAGAGACGCAACTCAGCCCCACGCAAGCGATTTATGCCGACGGCGGGTTTACAAAATCTACTTTTTGGGTTCAAATGCTGGCAGACATTACCGGCAAACCCATTTATGTGCGCGAAAGCGAAGACAGTGCCGCTATCGGAGCGATAATGATTGCAATGAAAGCGTTAAAAATTTATAATAGTTTAGAAGAAATTATTGCTATTTTGCAACCCGCAAAATTAGTGTCACCCGATTTAACAAATCATAAAAAATATATTTCCTTTTACAAAAAATACAAAAAAGCGGTCACTCAAATGACCCCCTCAGTATAGCTATGAATATTTTAATCATCATTATCGCCATTGGCGTCTTGTTATACCTGATGCTGAAACTGCACCTCAATGCGTTTTTAGCGCTTATTGTCACTTCCGTCGGCACCGGAATCGCACTGGGATTACCCATCGAAAAAGTCATTAAAGCCATTGAAATGGGCATTGGCGGGACACTCGGACAATTGGCTTTGGTGATTGGCTTTGGTGCCATTTTGGGTGAAATATTGTCCGAAAGTGGGGCGGTTCAAAGCATTTCAGACAGTTTAATCCGCTTTTTTGGGACAAAAAATATTCGCTGGGCAATTCTTATATCGAGCCTTGTGGTCGGCATTCCGATGTTTTTTAATTCTGCTTTTGTGGTAGTCATACCCATCGTGTATGCTTTAGCCCGAAAAACAGGTTTGCCTTTGGTCTATCTCGGTATTCCGATGGTGGCGGCGCTGTCAGTCACGCACGGTTATTTGCCGCCCCACCCTGCCCCTTCTGCCATTTGTAATATTTATAAAGCCAATACTACTTTAGTGATATTTTATGGCTTGATAATCAGCATTCCAGCTATCATCGCCGGCGGGATATTGACGGGGCCCGCCATGAAAAAAATACATACCCAAATACCTGCCATTATTCCGGTTCGGGCAGAAGATGCACCGCCGCCACCCCCCCTCAGTATAAGTCTATTAATTGCTATTTCTCCCATTCTTTTTATGTCCGTCGGGTCGGCTTTAAAAATGCTCAACCCAACCGGCATCCTATACAATGCCGGAGCGTTGATAGGCGATCCTTCCATGTCTTTGCTGTTATCCGTTCTTTTTGCTTTGTATTTTTTAGGCATTCGGCAAGGTAAAAGCATGGATTCGCTGATGAATAGCATTGGTCAAGCAGCAAAAGCAGTAGCCATGATTTTACTGATTATCGGAGCCGGTGGCGCTTTCAAACAAGTATTGGTGGATAGTGGCGTCGGTAAAGAAATTGCGGATTCAATGCTTCAAATACCCGTTTCGCCCCTTATTTTAGCGTGGGGCATCACAGCTACTCTACGCGTTATGTTGGGTTCGGCAACCGTAGCTGCCTTGACGGCTGCGGGTTTGATTGCTCCAATTGCCGATAGTTCGGGCGTGAGCCGCGAACTGTTGACACTTGCCACCGGTGCTGGCAGTATCTTTTTTTCTAATGTCAATGACACCGGATTTTGGATGTTCAAAGAATATTTTAATACCACCATCGGGCAAACTTTCCGTTCATGGTCTGTCATGGAAGCGGTAGTCTCGTTGGTGGGTTTGTCAGGCGTGCTGTTTTTGAGTCTTTTTATCCATTGATTATCAAACATTTTAATAAACAGAATTTATGCAAATCGGATTTATTGGTCTCGGGAAAATGGGTTTCAACCTTGTCCAAAACCTTTTGGAGCATCAACACGAGGTTGTTGCCTATGATATTGATAAAAGCCTCGTCGAAAAAATAAGCCAAGAAGGAGCCAAAGGCGTTCATAGCCTGACTGAAATGGCAGCATCACTCACTACCCCCCGCGTTTTTTGGCTGATGATACCCGCGGGGCCCTTAGTAGATGACGTTTTAAGGGAATTAAAACCCTTGCTTTTAGACGACGATATTGTCGTAGATGGCGGTAATTCCAATTTCAAAGACTCCCTTCGACGGAGCCAAGATATGGCTTCTATTGGCGTTCATTATTTAGATTGTGGCACGTCGGGCGGCACTTCTGGCGCACGGCATGGGGCTTGCACGATGATTGGCGGTAATAAAGTGGCTTTTGAGCATGTTGAAAGCGTTTTTAAAGATATTTCAGTTGAAAAAGGCTATTTGTACACCGGAGAAAGTGGCAGCGGTCACTTTGTAAAAATGGTGCACAATGGCATCGAATATGGCATGATGCAAGCAATTGCCGAAGGTTTTGAGGTGTTTGAAAAAAGCGGCTTTGATTTGGATTTTGAAGCCATCGCCCAGTTGTTCAATCAAGGGTCGGTCATTCGCGGTTGGCTGATGGAACTCACCGCCAATGCTTTTTCAAAAGACCCAAAATTAGAGTCCATCAAGGGCAAAATGTTTTCATCGGGCGAAGGCAGGTGGACGCTCGAAACAGCTTTGGATTTGGGCGTACCGACACCGGTTATTGCGCTTTCGCTGCTTATGCGGTATCGGTCTCTCCAAGACGATACTTTCACCGGTAAAGTCGTGGCAGCCTTGCGTAATGAATTTGGGGGACATGCGGTCGAAAAGGCTTAGTTTTTCATAAAGTAAGGGGCATCGCTCCGAAAGTTAGGTAGAAATCTTGATTGATACCTGTTTAAATCGCGGCTTAACCGCATAAGACAACCTATACCGCGATGGGTTATCAACATCAGGGCTTTGGCTCCTGAACTTTCTGGGCGATGTCCCTTTCTAAACTCATTCTCGATTTTTATAAGAAAACTATGTTTATTCAAGTAAATACTTATCTACTTACTATTTTATCAATAGCCTTTTGATGATGTCCGATATGATAATTCATGAAATAAAACATTTCGCGCAGTGTCATATTACCTAAAACCGGATGTGGCAATTGATAGGCATCCAAATCCTCCTCTGAAAAAGAGTCCAAAGCGTTCACCAAAGTATGATGTTGGGCATCAAATCTTGACAAAGTGTCCTCCAAAGTATCACCCTCAGTATATTGAGCCACGAACCCACCCGTTGCCGTTGCACCATTCGCTAAAACGCTTTGATACCTATCGACTACATCTTGGTAAGTACCGGACGGCTGCGTGGGTTTGCCAAAAACGACCAATTGCTCTTTGGGCATAGCCAATGCTTTATTGACCCCTTTAGCTGATTTAGCTAAATGCATCAGGTTTTCGCCAATGCTCCATTTGTTGTTATAATTGTTGAAAAACAAATTCGCGTCTGCTGTTAAAGCCGCTGAACGACAATTAGCAATAGTCTTTTTCAATTGATCTTGGATGTCGTATTTTGTCATGTTGTACAATTTTATAAGTGATATGTAAAAATTTTTACCAAACGTTTGGTAAAAATTATAATAAAAAAATTATTCTCCTAATCGATTGGTCGCTCGCATAAAAGCATCTTTTAGATAGTCTTGATTTTTGTATAAATTACTCAGCATCACCGCCCCTTGCAGTTCCATCAATGTTTGATCGGCTAATGTGGCAGCTTCCTCGGGTGAAAATCGGGATGCAAAAATAAGGGCCATCGCCTTTCTCCAGTCATCAAATACCCCCCTCAGTATATCTGCAAATTCAGGCATTTGATGAGCCGTTTGAATCGTTGTATTGCCAATAAAACAACCAGTATCGGGTAAAAGCAGCATTTTACCTAACTTTATCAGCATCTTGGACAGCCTTTGCGGGGGTGTCAAACTCTGATTTTCGGCTATTGAAAAAACATCCGCTTGGAGTTCCTGCCGCGTCATTTCTAAAATTTCTACCATCAAAGCTTCTTTACTCGAAAAATGATGGTAAAAACTGCCTTTAAACAAGCCACAAGCCGCTGCCAATTCACTCATCGAAGTATCAAAATACCCTTGTCGCCAAAACACTTCCCGCGATTTATGTAATATATCCTCTTTTGAAATTTTTTGAATGGGCATTTTTTAACTCTTTTCATATCTTTACTCAGCAAAAGTATAAACTTTTTTTTATTTTACCAAACGACCGGTAGGTAAAATTTTTAAATTTTTTATTTATGGAAAAAGACGGTATTAAAACATTTCATGCAATCAGCCGAACAGCTTGGAGAGAGTGGCTAATGGCTCACCATGATATTGAAAAAAATCTTTGGCTCATCATTTACAAAAAACAAAGCGGCATACCATCAGTCACCTACGACGAAGCCGTGGATGAAGCTCTGTGTTTCGGCTGGATTGATAGCAAAATAAATAAACGGGATAATGATAGCTTTTTCCAGTTTTTTGCCCGCCGCAATCCTAAAAGTAATTGGAGCAGAGTAAATAAAAATAAAATTGAAAAACTGGTTGCCTCGGGATTGATGATGCCATCTGGCTACGATATTATCGAAAAAGCTAAAAAAAATGGTGCTTGGGCTGCCCTTGATGATGTAGAAAATCTTATTAATCCTTGTGATTTACAAATCGCCTTCGACGCAAATATTGCCGCTCAACAGAATTTTGACGCTTTCCCGCGTTCTGTCAAACGGAATATTTTAGAATGGCTCCTGAATGCTAAACAAGAGGCAACTCGTCAAAAACGTATTGCAGAAATCGTTAGCCTTGCTGAGAAAAACGAAAGGGCAAATCAGTACATCGCTAAAAAGTAATGATAAATGATGAATATTTTCAAAAAATGGGTAATCAAAATATTCATCATTACTGATATCATTTTCTCCAAATGCTATTGAAAGGATATGCCCTACCCGATTTCAATTTTACATACCCATTGTTTGCAAAAAAAGTGAGTTTATTAAAATCTTCATTCGGGAAAAAAATATCCGTCATGACTGTCAAACCGTCATCAGCAAAAACCTCCACCGACGATTTATCAAAAACGATGTGCCATTTGATGTTTTTTGCGTTTGAAAAACGAGGCGCAAAATGTTTTCCGGCAAACTCCGGTGAAAAATCTTTTTTCCCGGCAAAGGTTCTGTCGATAAAAAACTGATTAGAAAGCGTATCGAAGCCAATCAGTAAAAACTCCCCTTTGCCGTTGGATAATTTAACCCCAAAATCTGAAGCCGTTCCTTTTTCAAACTCCAAATATAACTCCCCACTCTGAACAGTATTGGTAAGGGAAGTTTTTGGCTTTGTTTCTTCAGTTATTTTCTGCGGCATAATGGATATATCCAAACGCTGTCTCAATTTTTTCAGTTCATCAATGGGTTTTGAAACCAATTTTATCCCTTTTTCAGTGGTTTTCAAACCCAAAGTTCGTGGTATTGTCATTGCACTGCGCCAAGTAGATGTGGGCACTTTTTGAGCATATTTCCAATTGCTCATCCAACCCAAAAAGATACGCCGACCATCGTTTTGTGGCACGTTCGACCAAGTCACACCGGCATAATTGTCGCGCCCATAATCTACCCATTGTGTCACTTCGGGTGCATTCTCATTTTTAAAAACTTTGCCATCAAAAGAGCCGATAAAATATTCCGTACCTGACCCACCATTTGGGGAACCATCCCCCAGACTCACCAACATCACCCATTTTTTGTTTTTAGGGTTGCCATCAACAGGCAATTCAAACAAATCAGGACACTCCCAAGGAAGTCCCTTAGCCCCTTGATTCTGCCCAAATTCGCTCGCTAAAGTCCAGTCTTTAAGATTGGGAGAGTTATAAATCCGAACCTGATTACCTCTTGCTAAAATCATTACCCATTGACTGGAGGGTACATGCCAGAAAACCTTCGGATCTCGAAAATCTTTCAACCCCCCAGTATTTTTGATAACCGGATTGTCTTGATATTTTGTCCAATTGCGCCCCTTATCAGTGCTGTAAGCAATGCCTTGGTATTGAAAATCTACTTTATTGGCTTTTTCACCCGCCATATCGTGATAGGTGTAAATAGCCACCAATGGCTCATGTTGCCCATATTTGAACCCCGACGTATTACGCCAATCCACCACCGCACTGCCCGAAAAAATGTACCCTAACGTATCGGGCGCCAAAGCTACAGGCAAATGTTTCCAAAACACCAAATCTTTGCTGACTGCATGACCCCAGTGCATGGGCCCCCAAACAATATCGTCAGGATAATATTGATAAAACAGATGGTATTCGCCGTTGTAATACACCATGCCGTTGGGGTCATTCATCCAGTGTGCTTCGGGTGAAAAATGTATTTGAGGGCGGTGTTGTTCCCCATAATAGACTTTTTTTTGTGCTATTATTTGAAGAGAAACCAATAAACATATTAAAATGAATAATAAAAAACGCTTCATAAGACAATCTTTTTTTAAAAGGCTTTATGATGATTGAAAGTTACATCGAGGCTTGTAAGAATCATAATAGAGCCTATTAACAAAATTCGAAACTTGTTAAGTCAAACTTATTTCACCATTCTTTTTTCCAAATCTTCCAAGGACACGCCCTTTGTCTCTGGCATTAAAAACCACACGTACAGCAATTGTAGAACCATCATAAGACAAAAGAAGGTGAAAATTTTACCGCCTCCTAATGATTCGGCAAGCGGAGGAAAGACATTGGTAATAATAGCGGCAAATATCCAATGCGTGAAACTACCCAACGACTGACCGTAGCCCCGCATTTGCGTCGGGAATATTTCGGAGATGAAAACCCAAATAACGGCACCCTGCCCTATCGCATGAGACGCAATAAACATAAAAATATAAATAATAACTCCTCCATAAGATTGGGTAAAAAAGGCATTGGCAATCAAACCCAACGATATAATATAGCCAACCGAACCCACAAACATTAATGAGCGCCGACCAAAACGGTCAATCAATGCCAAACCGAGCATTGTTGCTATTAAATTCACAACGCCAATCCCAGCCGTGGACAACAACGCCACGCTTTTGCCTGAACCGGTCATTTCAAAAATGCGCGGCGCAAAATAAATTACCGCATTGATACCCGAAACTTGATTGAATACAGCAAACAAAATTGCCAACATAATCGGCAATCGGTATTTACCACCAAAAAATTCCGTCACTGTTGTCTGACTTGTTTGGGCAGCAATACCTTTTTTGATGGATTGCAAGACCCCCTCAGTATCGTCAGGATCAGTGATTCTTAAAATGGCGCGCGCACCTTCATCATCATTCCTTTTCATCAATAACCATCTTGGACTTTCAGGGACAAAAATCATCATCACCGTAAACAACAAAGATGGAATCGCGACTACACCCAACATCCAACGCCAAGCATCATGTCCGACATCAGCCAATAGATAATTGGAAACGTAGGCTAACAAAATGCCAAAAACAATATTGAACTGGAAAAGTGCTACTAAAAATCCCCTTTTATTAGCCGGCGCAATTTCAGAAATATAAACGGGTGCAGTCACTGATGAAGCCCCAATGGCAACCCCTCCCATAAATCGAAATGCCATGAAAACATAAATGTCCTGTGCCATTGCCGCACCAATAGCAGAAAAGAAAAACAGAATACCTATCCACATCAACGTTTTTTTACGACCGATGCCGTCCGTTGGAACGCTGGCAAACAAGGCACCGATGACAGTACCATAAAGCGCAATGGCAACTGCCAGACCATGTGTCCAACTATCCAATTGCCAGAATTTTTGGATGGCTTGTTCGGCACCTGAAATAACGGCTGTGTCCAAACCAAATAATAAGCCGCCCAGAGCGACAGTTATTGACCAGAAGAATAATTTAGAATTCATAATACAATGGTTGTTTCGTTTTAAAATCGAAATATACCTATTTTTAGAAGATTGAATATCTAAGTGGCAATATTTTTAGAAAAATTTAGCAACAGAGTTTTCAAAAATACCTTAAATAAGTATATACTTGTTTAAGTATTGCATTAAAAAATTATTTCATTAAATACTCAGATACTCAAAAACTTATTTAGATTTGCGGCATCATTAAAAAAAAGCCAAAAACATTTATGATTATCTCGGTTACTAATTTGAAAGGTGGAGTGGGCAAGAGTACTGTTACTCAAAATATTGCCGTAGCATTTGCTCACAAGAAGCTAAAAGTTTGTATCGTTGATACGGATTTTGAATTACAGACTTCTACTAAATGGGGACAAGAGCGAACGGATGATTTACTGCCTATAAAGGTTATTCCCGTCAAAAATGATGAATTATCGAAAACAGTTGTTGGTCTCAAAAAGGATTTTGATATCATCTTGATTGACGGTACGCCTGCATTGTTCGAACTGTCCACCCGAGCCATTATTTTGAGTGATTTGGTAATTATGCCAATTTTGCCCAGCATTGCAGACATTTGGACGCTCGAAAAATTCATTAAAGGCTTCGAAGAAGCACGTTTGGTCAAAGAAAGCATGGGCGCTACGGTAGATGCGTATATTTTGCTTAACAAATACAGTGAAAGCCTAACCCTCGACCGTGAGGTAATAGAAGTCCTCAAAGGATTTGACATCAATGTGCTCAATAGTCGTTTATTCAATCGCATTGCTTATCGGGAAGCCATGCCTCAAGGAAGAGGTGTTATTGAGGGTCGTGATAAAAAAGCCGGTGCCGAGATACAAAATCTCGTCAATGAGTTGTCCGGTATTTTAAAATTGAACCACCCAAAAGGTAAATAGTTAAAATAAAGTTGTGCTCTAACATAAGTACTTAAGTAAGTACTTATCTACGCATATACTTTTGGCAAAAAACGCCAACATTAAAAAAGTAAATAAGTATTTGCTTATCTACTTAAATATTTTCCATCAAAAACACTTTTAACTAAATAAGCATTTAAGTAAATAAGTATAAAAGAAGATATTTTTAGGCAAAACACAAACAAGTAAATACTTACACAAGTAAATACTTATCAAAATAAAGGAAATTATTACATTTGCATCAAGTATCTAAGTAAATACTTATCTACGTAATAATAAAAAGTAAAAAATCAAGTTCAAAAAATGAAAAAGAGTTTATTATCCGGAAAATTGCAAAAGGATAAAATACAAAATGACATAACTCCTGAGCAGGTCGAAAAAATGCACAAACAAGTGCTTGCCAAAACCGGGTCAAAGGACACGCCGACCGAAAAGCCAACTGCCGAGGCAGTGGTGGCTTTGCCCATTGAGGAAAAAGCACCCAAAGTGCGTCTTTCGATTGATGTGTCAAAAGACATGCATAAAAAAATGAAAAAAAGAATTGCCGATACTGAACAAACCCTCATCGACTATGTGGTACAACTTATCGCAAAAGATTTAGAATAATTGATACCCCTCAGTATCACCCTCCCCAAATTCAATTTTTCAAGGTTTTAAGACGATTTAAGCCATTTATATTTCACATTCCGATAGATTACTGGACAATAAAAAAAAAGGCTTAAAATGCGCCTAAATGGCTAAATGCTGAATCTAAGAAAAATCATCATGATTAAAAAGGATAGTACTTATTTACTTAAACACTTAAATAAGTATATAAGTATCAAAAAACCATTTTCAAAATATATCATTTCCTGCTGCTAAATTTTCCGGGGCGCGGCGTAAAAAACAAGCAAATCATAAAAAACAAGTATTGAATTTGAAAAAATACAACAACCTACAAACTGTTGTTGTATTTTTTTAAACTCTTTTAAGTATTGTTTTCAGCCCTCACAACTCATTGATAAACAATGAGTTGTGAGGGCAACTATCACATATTTAGGGTGCAACTATCACATATTTAGGGGTAATTATCACATATTTAGGGGTAATATTTCAAAGAAAAGTATTAGTTTTGCAACTATCACGAATTTAGGGATAATGTATCACAAATTTAGGGTATTATTATATCAGTTTTTAGCCAACTATCACGAATTTAGGGATAAAACAGGGCAATAAAACTCTTTCATTTTATCAAGATTTTAAAAATATGGCAAAAATAATCAAGAAAAAGAAGCCGAATAATCGAGTAAAACTCATCAAAAAAGCCAATGAACTGGTTGAAGCGCGTTACAAATTTGATATTTGGGAAATGCGGGTATTCAGCAAAATGATAACGATGATTGAGACCGAGGATGAAGATTTCCACGATTATAAAATATATTTAAAAGACTTTATTAAAGACTATTCGCTTGAGGGGGATAAAGAATCTTACCGTTGGCTGCGGCAAGGTGCTCGAAAATTGATGGAAAAAATAGTGACCATTTTCAACAAAACCGAAGATGGGAAGACCATGAAATTTGAAACGCCGGTAGTGGCAGGTTTGGAAACTTTCTTGCACGATGAGGAAGGAAAATTCGTTCAGGTATCTTTCCACCCGCGCATGAAACCCTATTTATTGGAACTGAAATCCCGCTTTTTAGTCTATGATGTCAAGAACATTTTAAAATTACCAAGTACGTATTCTATCCGAATTTATGAGTTATTGAAGCAATATGAGCGCATAGGAGAACGCAAATTTGCGGTAAAAGAACTGAAAGAGATATTGGGAATCAATCGAGAATACAAACTGTATGGGCATTTTAAAGACCGAGTAATAGACAAAGCGCAGAGCGATTTGAAGACTTTTACGGATATTCAGTTCACCTATACAGAGGTCAAAAAGGGAAAAGCCGTTGAAATTTTGGTTTTTAATATCCAACAAAATACACCAGCACAGCAACCCAAACAGAAAAAAATCAAAATATTGCAACCCATGTTGGACTTTGGGGTGGTGGAAGAACCGGCTATCAATGGGATTTTGAAGTCGCCACCCGCGGAGGGGTATATTAATATTGATGCTGAAAACCTCAAAAGTAACACGCTTTTTGAGGAGATATTTCCCTTAGTAAAACATTGGGGCGTGAGTGTTGAAGTCCTCAATTTATTGATTGAAACACAACCGGAAGCAGCTATCCGAGAAGGTTTATCCTATACTAAATGGGAAGAAAAAGCCGGAAAAATTAAAGACAATGCCGCGGGTTTTTTTATTAACGCCGTTAAAAATCGATATACCAGTAGAGGCTTTGAGGAAGAAAAAAAGAAAAACAAACGTTTAGCTGAACAGCAAGCTAAAGAAAATCGCTTGAAAGAACTTAATATTCAGCGAGAAGCCCTTGTTGAGGAGTTTCAGTCGAGGGTTAATGATGTCATTCGCGAATTGACTGTACGCGATATTGCCGTTACCGAAAAGGCTATTGAGGCAGTAAAACTCGAAAACAAAATGTACTTGACTGTCAAGAAAATGAAGCCGGAGGATTTGTCTATTGATGAATTCAGAAAGGATAAAATACTGAGGGGGTTGGTTATTCACCAAATTCAACTCCAAAATCCAGATTTTTTCAAAGGCATTGAAGAAGCGTATAAGCCACAAATCACCGCTTTAGAAGAAGAAATACGATTATTGAGTAAATAAGTACATACTTATTTAAGTTTTTGGTGTGTAGTTTTTAGTGTGTAGCCTCCCATCTAAATACTAAAACTACACACCAAAAACTACACATTAAAAACTATTCAACAGTGAAGCCCGTTTCCAAATTTTCCCACATCAACTTTACTTTTTTTGTGTCAACGGCAAAAGTCATGCGTTCGTTGAAAGCTGCTGACTTGCTTGTTTTTACTTTTACACGCAAAACGTCATCCTTATCGCTATAATCATAAGCGCCCCATTGATCAGTTTTGCTGTTAAAAATGACCGTCCATTCAGTTTCAGTCGGAATAGTAAAAATGGCATATTTGCCGGCTTTAAGCGCCTGACCCTCAATTTTGACATCTTTATCAAAAGTGATAGTTGTTGCGCCATTGGCTCCTGTGCGCCAAACTTTACCGAAAGGCACTAAATCACCCCAAATTTTACGACCTTTTACGGCGGGTTGAGCGTAATTAATGACTATGGATTTACCGGCAATACTGCCTTCCGCTTTAGCAGGAGGACTTGCGGGTGCTTTTTTCTCACCTTGAGCCAATATAGCTACGGCGAACATCATAATAGAGAAAAGTGTTATGACCTTTTTCATTAAAATACTTTTTAGTTTATTAAAAAATTTGGAATACAACAACAAAGACGTTTAATTCCGTAAAATGTTGAAAGATGAGGCTGTATATTTCGACAAACACAATGTTAGTCCGAAAAACTGTGCCTTTAACGTGTTTGTTCCTTTTGTGAAAAATGCATTTTACTGAAAAAATGTTGACATTTGCAACTAATAAGGTGTTGAGTAAAAAGACAAATCAAATTCAATAGACGTTTTCTAAAAAATCTTTTATGACAAGACTTTTGCCGGCAGAATGGGCTGTTCAAAGTGCCATTCAATTCACATTTCCGCACGAAGACAGCGATTGGGCGCCGATTATGGACGAAGTTGTACCCTGTTTTGCTCGAATTATTGAAACCGTCACACGGTTTCAAAAAGCTTTAGTCGTTTGTAAAAATATAGAGCAAACGGCTGATATACTGAGGGGGGCTCAAAAAGAAAACTTAATACTGGTAGAACTGCCTACTAATGATACTTGGGCGCGTGACCACGGCGGTATCACCGTTTTTGAAGACGGTGAACCAGTTCTGTTAGATTTTATGTTTACCGGTTGGGGCTTAAAATTTCCGGCGGATAAAGATAATTTAATCACTGAAAATCTCTATAAAAAAGGCCTTTTTAAGGTGAAACGCCTTGAAAAAACCGGACTTGCCCTCGAAGGTGGCGGTATCGAAAGCGATGGCGAAGGCACGCTTTTGACGACTGCCGAGTGTCTTCTGTCTCCGAATCGCAATCCGCACTTGACTAAAAAACAATTGGAGAAAAGCCTTAAAAAACTCTTTGGGGTAAAACGTATTTTATGGCTCAATCACGGTTATTTGGCGGGGGATGATACGGATTCGCACATTGACACATTGGCGCGCTTATGCAGTAGCAATACAATTGCCTACGTCAAATGTGAGAATAAAAAAGACGAACATTATAAGTCATTAAAAGTGATGGAAAAAGAGTTGAAAGCCTTTAAAATGGCGAATGGAGAGCTTTACAATTTGGTTGCGTTACCCATGGCTGATGCGTGTTATGATGAAGAAGGGCAGCGTTTGCCGGCTACTTACGCTAATTTTTTAATCATCAACGGAGCAGTTTTAGTTCCCACATACAACGTTAAACAAGACGCCGAAGCCCTCGACATACTGAGGGAGGTATTTCCTGACAGAGAAATTATTGGTTTGGATTGTCGTCCGTTGATTTGGCAACATGGGTCGTTACATTGTATTACTATGCAATATCCGGCGGGGGTGGTATAAGTTGTTTGGCGTTTAAATAGGAAACCCTTAAATTTGTATGGCATTGAAACTGATTTTAAGGTTTGGTTGTTTTTTATCTTTTAAATAAGTTTAAAATTAAAGATTATGACAAAGAATTTGGATAGAGCAAGTTTAAGAACGTTAATAGTTTCACTTTTAAAAAGTGATGATGAATTATGTGCTGAGGTTTTTCATGATATAACTGAAAATAACCCAGAGTTACTAAAAAATAATAAAACGGAGAAACGCAAAGAGTTAGAAAAAATTATCAAAGAAGATTTCGAAGAATACGACGAAGTTTTTAAAGCACTTGCCTAAATTTATCCTTTTATGGTATATCTCGATAAAGAAGACATAATTTTAATTAATGAACAAACTATTACGGCGCATGGTGGCAATTATACTCCGCCATTCAATATTTTGAAAGAAGAATCTTTGTATTATGTATTGGACATCGTCCAATCCGACATTTTTGGGGAGCCTATGTACCCCGAAATAAGCGATAAAGCGGCGGTCTATTTGTTCAATATAGTTTGTAACCATATATTTTTAGATGGCAATAAGAGAACTGGTTTAGAAGCTGCTTTAGCGTTTTTAAAATTCAACGGGCAGCGATTACGCAAAGATTTACCCAAACCTGAACTCCTTAATTTCGTCATTAAAGTAGCTTCCGGCGAAAGCACTCTGGATGAATGTCGAGACTGGTTTAAGCAAAATATCATGTCTATTAATCCATAATATCCTTTTTAAAAAGAGACAAAACTCTATCAAAGCGTAGTAAATCTTTGTGGTTAAAATATACAATCTAATGTCCAATAATAAACTAAAAGTCGGCATCGTACAGCAGTCTTGCACGGAAAGCCGGGAAGAAAATATGGGAAAGAGCCTAAAAGGGATTCGTGATTGTGCCGCTCAAGGGGCTGAATTGGTGGTTTTGCAAGAACTGCACACGGGCATCTATTTCTGTCAAGCCGAAGATACCGAAAAATTCAATATGGCGGAACCCATTCCGGGGCCTTCAACGGCGTTCTTCAGTCAAGCCGCTAAAGATAATAATGTGGTTTTGGTGACGTCTTTGTTTGAAAAACGCGCGCCCGGCATTTATCATAATACCTCCGTGGTTTTTGAAAAAGATGGTTCTATAGCGGGTAAATATCGCAAAATGCACATTCCGGATGACCCGGCTTACTACGAAAAATTTTATTTCACGCCCGGCGATATGGGTTTTGAACCCATTAAAACATCCGTCGGAACGCTCGGCGTTTTGGTGTGTTGGGATCAATGGTACCCTGAGGCAGCGCGTTTGATGGCGTTGCGGGGGGCTGAAATGCTGATTTATCCCACCGCAATAGGGTGGGAGAGCAGCGATAATGTGGAAGAAAAAACCCGTCAGCATGGGGCTTGGGAAACGATTCAGCGAGGTCATGCAGTGGCGAATGGCTTGCCCGTCATCACGGTGAATAGGGTAGGAGAGGAGCGGGATTGGTCAGGTGTGACAGGCGGCATTCAGTTTTGGGGACAAAGTTTTGTGGCGGGTCCTCAAGGGGAATTTTTGCACAAATCATCATGGGACAATGAAGAAAATGTGGTTATCGAAATTGATAAACAGCGCACCGAAGATGTTCGCCGCATCTGGCCCTTTTTTAGAGACCGGCGCATTGACTATTATGCGGGCTTGACGAAAAGGTATTTGGATTAATACTCATTTTGCGCAAAAAATTATAACCAAGTTATTTTTTGTTGATTATCAAACGAACTTTTTTTCAATCAACAAGGTTTTTCATACTTCATTCAATAAAAAAACATTTTTTCATTATAAAATAAAACAATGAAAGTCCGGCTATCCAAATCCGTAATAGGCAAATGCTTGACCCAACAGTTGAGTTGCCCCAGATACCATAGGCGTATCCGGTGGAGATAGTCGTTTTTTTGTAATGAAAAATTCCTGATACAGGACAATAAACAAAAGAACGTTCCCGCCCGAAATGCCTATTCAATGTGCATTTCGGGTCTTTTTATGTCTCGCCCGAATGTCCCTAATTTTTAATTAAAAAATCTATTTTTTAGGACATGGAACGTTCAACAAAATCCGTAGATCTGCTACATACAGATAACTACCAGTATCTATACAACCAAATAATTAAATCATCTCGCTCCAAAATGCCTAATAATGCCTCCAAATGGGCGCTTGTTGCGGCTTTTGATGGTAAAAATGGTAATGAAGATGATACCTTGAAAAAGATTGTTACTGAACATAAGTTTCAAACGTATGAGCGGCACCGCGCTTTATTTTTTTTCAATGATTTGCATGAAAAAGGCATTGATTTGTATGCTGATGACGAATTGCTGCGGGGATATGTGATGGTAGCTCGATATTTAGGCTGCCGTTTGCGGGATGTCAAAGATTGGAAACCTAAGTCATATAATCGCAACCGCATATTTTCTGAATTGGTGCGGCATCTTTTTGGCCAATTTCCGATTCCTACATTCATGGATTCCGCTTTTTTTCACAGCAACCCGCTGTATGCCAAATGGTTTATTCATCTGGCACAAGGCGGAAGTGTGCGAAAATTGCCTCAGTGCCCCGTCAAAATGACGGCTAAAATGGCGCATCTGTTTATTCAGACACCCCCTAAGTATTCAGTGACTGAAGCGCTTCGGTACGCTCAGGTAATCAATATGGGGGGTAATGAACGCTTGGTTCGTACTCTTTTAGGCACTCGTTTGGGCCAATATTTTGAAAATGATGAGTTTTGGGAAACCGTTATTCGTTTTTTCATTCAAAATCCGATGTTGGAACACAGCCATATTCAACCGATTGTGGATTATATCCAGCACGTGAAATTCGAACGGCGTACCATGTGGAATCCTCACAATTACAATGAAATCATTGAAATGGAACCGGCATTGCCTCATTATACCATGAAGGGTCGTACAGTAGTTTCCGTTTTAGCCGCTGTGGATGCGTGGCACCGAGATTTGTATATGAGTACGGGTTCAAAAACTAAAAAAGAACCTCTTTTTTGGAAGGCTGCGCCCATCCGAAATTTCAGACATCGCGAGGGTGCTAACGATGACACCTGCAAAATGTACGAAATTGAGCAGTTGGTCACGTCACCCGCTTTGCTGCGAGAAGGTCGTATGATGCACCATTGTGTTTACACCTACACCCACGCCTGTATATTGGGTCGTACTTCTATCTGGTCCATGACTGTTCAAGAGGGCAATAGTTCTAAAAGTAACCTTTTGACTATCGAATTGAGTATGCCCAACAATACCATTGTGCAAGTGCGGGGCAAATACAATAAGTTGCCCTCAGAAATGGAGATGAAAGTCGTCAACAGATGGGCGGATAAAGAGGGTTTAACTATTTCGAGATGGGTACATTGCTGATGACCACTTGGGCGTATTTTTTGCGTAGAGAGGATACGGAGGTTCGTAGATGTTATTTTTTTAAAATATCGTAAAACCTCTGTGTTCTCTGATCGCAAAATGTTCCCCTCAGTATGCTTCTAAACTCTTCAATAAAAATCTTATTTTTACCCAAAATAACAAGCATGAATACAGTATTTAGTAGCATTGCCTTACTGAATTTTGCCACCCGTATATTGATAAAAGCGGGTTTACCCAAGGCAAAAGCCTTTGCGACCGCCGAGACACTCCTTGAAGCTGACCTCATAGGGCATCGCACCCACGGACTTGCCTTACTGGAAGCCTATATCCATGAAGTTAAAAACGGTGGTATGACCCGATACGGACAACCGCACATTATCAATAAGAAAGGAGCCGTTGAAGTTTGGGACGGGCAATATTTGCCGGGTATCTGGTTGGTCAGGAAAGCAATAGATAGAGCTACCAGAAAAGTAAAAACACAAGGCATCTATACTATTATCATTCAAAAAAGCCACCATATTGCTTGTTTGGCAGCTTTTATGGAAGTTGTTACACGACAAAATTTGATGATGATATTGAGTTGTTCCGACCCCCGCAACAAAACCGTGGCTCCTTATGGCAGCACAACGGGCATTTATAGCCCTAATCCTTTGGCAGTAGGCATACCGACTTCGGAGCAACCGATTATTGTGGATGTGAGTATGTCCACAACTGCTAATGCCGTTATTGCGCAAAAACAGCAACGGGGTGAAAAACTGCCTCACGCTTGGCTTTTAGATCCAAAAGGTAAGCCCACAAAAGACCCTGAAACATTTTTCAAAACGCCGGCCTCGACGATTCTTCCTTTAGGCGGCATGGATGTCGGCTACAAAGGCTTTGGATTGGGGATTATGGTAGAGGCTTTGACGAATGGTTTGGGCGGTTTTGGTCGTGCACAACATCCTACGAATTGGGGAGCCTCCGTATTTCTTCAAATTATTGACCCCTCAGTATATGGCACTGCCCAACCTTTTTTATCGGAAATGAATTTCTTCAAAGAAGCCTGTCTTCATTCAGAACCTATTAATGTCAATAACCCTGTCCGATTACCGGGCCAAAAAGGCTTGGCGTTAAAAGCCGCTCAACTTCAAAATGGAGTAGAATTAAGTGAAAACATTGTGGACTCTTTGGAGCGATTGGGAAAAGAGCATAAGATTGCACTATAATTTTATAAAAATTTAAAGCAGCCTTTATATTGATTTTACCATTTATGGGCATTAAAAGATACAAGTAGTGTGGAAAGTAAAAAAAAATCCTCACGGTTTCTTCGGCGGCGTATTGAACCCCGTTCTGACCATCTCTCCCCAACCATGCGATTTTTTAATGAAAAAATCATAATTGCCCTTGACTGCCCACCAAACGACTTTGGGATGATAGTAGAAAGGCTCCACCAGAATCGTTAGGAAAAGTTTGATAACATCGCGACGACTTTCGTATTTAAAATAACTGATTTCTTGGACAAATAGAGCATAAGTAGAAAAAAAGATAGCAAAAGCATACACAAAAAGCATGAGCAATAAGGCTAATTCCCAATTGACCAACCCTAAAATAATGACGATAGCGAAGAAAAATAAGCCAAAAAATTCTAAAAGCGGTGCTAACCATTCCCCAAAAAACCAGTAGGGGTAACTTACCATGCCGATAATCCCATATTTAGGATTGAAAAACATTTTTTTATGCATTTTTAGGCAGTCAATCGTGCCACGTGTCCATCGGTTGCGCTGTTTGCTGAGGATATTGTAACTGGAGGGTCCCTCCGTCCAGCACAAAGGTTCGGGGGCATAAGCCACGAGATAAGGTTCTTTCCGCTCGCGCATGACGCGGTGCATCCGCATCACGAGTTCCATATCTTCACCCACGGTTTTATGGTTGTAACCACCGATTTCGATGGATAATTTGCGTTCAAACAAGCCCATTGCGCCAGAAATGAGTAAAAGCCCATTTTGTGCCGCCCACGCTGTGCGCCCCAACAAAAAGGCTCGGATGTACTCAATCACTTGAATGCGGGCGATGTAAGTGCGGGGAGCATTGACCTGTTTGAGCATGCCGCCTTCAATTTCCGAATCGTTGGTCAGCCAGACAATGCCGCCGACGGCAACAACTCTTTTTTCAGGCTCTACCATAATGGGTTTCACCATTTTGAGAAAAGCGTCGGCTTCAAGGATACAATCCACGTCTATGCATGCGAAATAGTCAGCTTGTGAGATATTGACACCTACATTAATGGCATCAGCCTTGCCGCCATTAACTTTATCCACAAAAATAAGTTTGTGATATGCTGGATTTCGGGATTTATAAACACCCCTTACCGGTTTGGTTTCCAGCTTCATATCATACACAAAATCCATTTTTTCTAAATCATACGCCTTGACTGTTTTGTCCAGCGTATCATCTTTACTACCATCGTTCACCACAATCACGACATAGTTAGCGTAGCGCAAAGACAATAATGACCGAACATTGTCCACAATGTTTAAGCCTTCATTGTAAGCCGGTGCTACGACCGAAATAGAAGGCGCAAAAGGAGAAGAAAGCAGACCATCAAGATCCACTATTTCCATCTCTCGCTTGTATTTCATCACCCCTTCCGCCGAAAAAATACTTTGTAGAATATAGGAAATAAATATGAGCAGCGCATAGAAAAATATGAACAATTCGGTGAACTGAACAAAGTAAAAAATGGCTTTATCTATGACACTGTTCCACATGGGATGTTATTTGTTTCGTTATTCGTTATTCGTTATTCGTTATTCGTTATTCGGCACAGCGAATAACGAATTATACCAACTCGAACACCTCTAAATCGGCGCTGACGAGTTCTTCATCATCCATACCGAATTGCTTCATAACTTCAGTTGCTGCTTCCACGAGCGCAGGGTTTTCGCTCTTCAGTAATGGGATGACACTCGGTACAGCATCAAAACTGTGAAAATATTGAATCATTTTCAAGGCAAATTTGATAACCGTAGGGTTCAAAGATTTTAATAATGGGGTAAAATCAGGCAATTGAATGGCTTGTTTTTTACTCAAGGCATCGCATATCTGATATTGTTCCCATGGGCTGAGCGGATAGTTGTATCGTATTAAAGTGGGCTGCCAATCCCCCCCCCTCAGTATCAAAGCCCGCAGAGCCGCTACTCGAACAAGTTGATGCTTATCTTTGGTCATGTGATGAAAAATTGAATTGATAGCAGTTGTTTCCATCAAAATCAATTCATCTAATCCTTCAAAACGCACATACCAACTCCAGCTTTTAAGTTTTTTCACTGCTTCACGTTCAAATCCTAATTTTTTATAAAAATTAGTCAACACACTCGCTTCTTCACCACTGACGTGTTTTTTCATCAAAAGAATCTGTTCAAGTAGTATTTTTCTATTGAATGGGCGGGTTTTATCTTCATGATTCAAATACACACTCAACTCTTTTTTTTCAAATATTTTACCATTTTCGTAGATATAAGACATCAATTCAGCCAATAGCGTTTCGTATTTACTTCTCAAAATTTTGGCAGTTTTAGCTTGTTTGATGAGAATAGTCCGCCTTAAAAGAATCATAAATAAAATCACCGACGCCACGCTTAAAAAACCGACGATGCAGCAATACAAGCCATATTTCAGTTTTTCTTCACTGATAAAAGCGGTGATATGCTGTACTTTTTGAGAAGTGCCGGCAACCCGTTTCATGGCGTCGTGTGCTTGAATAAAAAAATCCATATAGTAGCTCTGTAGAGTAAAAATTAAAACCGATAACCGACGCCTAAGTCGTAAGTCATTCGATTTTGTTTAATGCCATCCTTGTTTTTATTTTGCTCCCATGCCGCATTGCCCATGACTCGCCAACGGTCATTTATCCAACGATTCAAGGTGAATGAAACTACTTTTGAATTGAGCGCAAAATTGTCAAATTGCGGTGAAATCTGATTATTGATATTGGTCCCTGTCCCGATTGCCAATTGGAAATAGCTCTCGGCATCTTTCAAATAATGCCGATAAGAAAGGGTGTGCGCAAAACCACTTGTGCTGATGCCACTGATTTTTGACACGGTATAAGCTATTCGGTGTTGCTTGTTTTGATAAGAAAGCCCCCCCCTCAGTACCGTGGCTCGTTCCACTTTTATAGCAAGTTGTGGGGTATTGACTTGATAAATACGCATACCCGCTTCAATTTCCCATTTTTTGGCAACGCCCGCAAAAAAGCTGCCACCATACGTCAAGTTGGGGAACACCTTACCCTCGGAATAGCCAAAAATCAACTGCGCGTAGGCTTGCTTCCCGATTTTGGGATACGCTTGCAGCAACCATTGAGTGCCCTGTTTGCCAAAACGATTAGCATAATTGAGCGTGCCGACGTAAGTGGCGCGTTTTTGGCGTCGGATATATTCCACTGCCGCCGTTTGCCAATCGGTTTGTTCCGTTTTGAAATCATAATAACCGGCATATACTGATAGGGTATTGTATCTTAATTTTTTGATGGCAATATCCCACAGTTTTTTTAATTCCACCCGAAAGGGTTTCATCGTATTCACTGCTTCTCTATACAGTTTCTGTTCTATAAGTCCCGCCGCATATTTTTGGATAAAAACAACTGAATCTTTGACACCATTTATTTCTGGAGTAGAGTTATTAAAATTTAACGCTTTTTGAGTGATATTATCCAATTCCGCCCAGCTTCTTGACCAGAGATAAATATCCGCCAAAACAGCCAACGCTTCTCGATTGTTGGGCTGATGGGTAGTGACGACTTGAACGTTGATTTCGGCATTTTTGTAGTCTTTTTTCCACGCATATACGCGACCGAGAGTGAGACGCATGTCCATATCGCGGGGTTGTGCGGCACACGCCAGATGGAGAAAAATTAAAGCGGAATCGAACTGATTTCGGTAAGCCAATTCACGACCTTGTTTGAAAAGTGTATCCGGGGATTGAGCGGAGAGTTGGGTGGCAGTCAGAATAGAAAAAGAGATAACTGCAATGAAACGGTGTCGTTTCAGGCTAATTTGTGCTATGAGTTGAGTAATAATTGAATATATCATCAGATTAAGGGTATCGTTTCAGTGAACAAAAAAAGTATCCTTGAAACCCCTCAGTTATGTGATAATCTGTTTTTTATCAAGCGCGGAGAAAGCGATTAACCCGTGCCACAACTTCGTTCAGCCTGAGAGGTTTTACGATGTAATCATCTGCACCCAATTTTAATGCCGAAATTACAGAACTTTCTAATCCGACAGTAGAAACTACAACGATTGGAACGTTGCTTTCTTTGATATTGCGAATATGGCTGATGAGTTCCATCCCATCGGCATAGGGCATCAATAAATCTGTAACCACCATATCGGGTCGTTGTTGATCAAAAATTTCGATAGCCTTTTGTCCGTTTGTCGCCGTTAGTACATTAAAACCGGCTCGACTCAGGTAAAGATGAAGCGTTTTAAGGATCATCGGCTCATCTTCGGCGATAAGAATTTTCATTGTTAGATTCGTAATGATTTAGTGGTCTTAAAGTTGTAGTTGGCATCTTTCGAATTTTTTCAATTATATCGAATTCAACTAAGGCGAATCCGAAATGTCAGATTAAAAATTTTCACGCGGCAACAGATGTAAAAGCGTATTGTAATCGATTCAATTCTTTTTCAATAATCGGTGTCATCTGTTCAACGAGGATATCAATTTTTAGTAAAATATTTCTGATTTCTGCGGTTGAATAATGGGGCATATTTTTTTCTAAATCCACCAACATACTTTCTATTTGAGTTAACCCGACCATTGAAAAAGCAGGTTTTAAGCGATGCGCTTTGTTTTTGATAGTCACAAAATCATCCTCCTTTTCTAACATCAAAATATCGTACCATTCTTTCAAAGATTCAGTTAAAAAAGTTTTAAACATAAGTGTGGCATGTTCCAAATCGTTGCCATACAACTGTCCTAGGTGCTGTACATTCAATTCATGACTAAAATCGAAAGTTTTTTCCGATTTTTTGGAATTAAACGCCAAACTACTATAATCAACTTGACGCTGACTCAATGCTTTTTGAAGACGATTTACCAAGCTCTCAGCGTTGAGCGGCTTAGGAAAAACATCGCTCATATCGCTGATAATGACTTTTTCTTTTTCAATGTCACCCGCTGTCATACCAATTAATACCACATGGCGATTGATATTCGCTGTATTTCGAATGTGGTAAGCTATTTCGTAGCCATCCATATCCGGCATATGTAAGTCGAGCATCACGATATCGAAGCGTTGATGCGCATTTTTTTCCAGTGCCTCTTGGCTATTTGTGGCAATTGTCAACTCTGTCTTACATTGTTTCAATATGGTTGTCAGATATTTGATATATACTTCATCATCATCCACAATCAGGATTCGGGTATTCTTCAAAGCCGCCGTACTGAGGGGGGAGATTTTATGTGACGAACGGTAATGTGTAATTTCATAAGGGAGTGAAAAGCTAAAAGTTGTGCCTTGTCCCACTGTACTCTCCACGTTGATGGCTCCGCCGTTTTGTTCCACAAGCTCTTTGGCGGTGGCTAAACCCAAGCCGTAGCCATCGGAATTGAATTTGGTAAAATGTTTAAAAATTTTTCCAATGTTCTCTTTTTCAATGCCGATACCGGTATCTTTTAGTTTGAAAGTAATGACAACTTTATTATTGAGTTGCTTTTCAGCCGTCACATGCAACCCGATTTTACCTTTCTGAGTGAATTTTCCGGCATTGTTTAACAAATTAGACAATATACGAATCAATGCAGATTGATCGCCTTTGATAGTCGCCGGCACTTTGCCTTCTGTTATCAGTAAAGTTTCGATGGGTTTATCTTGTAGAGTTAGCCGGAAGGTATTAAAAGCCGCATCAAGTGTTTCGGTGAGCTTGAAAGATTTTTTTTTCGGGCTTGTTTGGGCAGCATCCGGTTTTGATTTTTCAAGCGCAACAGTCATAATGGCTTCTAATTCTTCAGCCGATTTTTTTAACAAATGAACGATTTCTGCTTGCTCAATACTGAGGGGCGTGCCTTCAAGCAATGACGACATACAAAGTACTCCATTCAAGAGAGTCTTGATGTCGTGATTGGTTCCGGCAATCTCGTTTAGCCTTTTTGTATTAAGTTTGTCTGACATCATTCTTTGTTCAGTTAAATCATATTGCATCCTCTCAACGAAGGGTTTCCCAAAAAAGCACACAAAAAAACATAGGTATCCATCGTTGTAACCCTATTTTGTGTTTTTTTGTGTGCGTAATTTTGAAAATCGCCCTCTGTTTTAAAAGAATTAAGAGGGAAAAATGTGTGTAAAGTTTTCTCTATGTATGTTGTAAATTATTTTACATTAAATCAAAGGCTACGAACCCAAACCAGAATTACGGTATCATCACCTTGGTTGTCATTTTTCCGGTGGCAGTAATCACCGAAGCGACATACATACCTGAAGGCAATTGCTTGAGTTCAAGTGCCACCCGGTTACGTCCTTTCGCAAACTCATCGGTCAATTGGATGACGTTTTTGCCCTGTGCACTTGTCAATTGAACAACCGCCTTACCTCTTGCAGGCAATTCAAATGCCAATTCTGTCATTTCAGACGCTGGGTTCGGAAAAGCAGTCAAAGCGCCACCTGTGCCCATATTTTTAAACGGTTTATTATTAAAAACAACGTTGGAATAGGACATTTCGAAGGTACTTAACGTTCTGCCGTCTCCTTGGATAGTAAAAACCATGTCAACCAAGTCGTTGGCATCAAAAGGGTCAGGGGTACCATTTGAAAAGTCTTCGAGCGGCAGGTTGTATTCCTGTTCAGTATCGTATAAACGTAATTCCGTTTTATATTGTTTTTTCCAGTCGGTGATAGATTTTTTAACCAACATCACTTCCACTATGCCTGTACCTTTTGCTGTAAATGAAAGGTTTTTGTAAGTCGCTAAGTTAGTAACCGTTCCGGCCGGGCGAAGAGAACGGAAAAGAGAAACATAATCTTTGACTTGACCTCTTACCGTCGGATTGCGCTCGACGGTGAAAACACTCGGCTCTACCGTTAGAATAGAATTGCTTATGTCATATCCTTCCACCTTGGATTGGGCTTTGTTGTATTCTAATCCCCACGCACCGTCCGCCACATACAAGGCGTCATAATCAGTTGATTTATTGTTGCGGATACTGAAACCCATGTCAAAAATGCTTCCGACAAATACTTGAATGGTCTCTTCCGGCTCTCCTTTGAGGGCAATCGTTTTAGTGAAATTTTCACGTTTGCCGGTTTCGCTATTGGCTTGGTTGCCTTTCAAGGTCAATAAGGTGGCAGAAAGAGGGTTAGAAATAGTCAAAGTCAAAATGCCATTATCATAGTTACCTTTTCTGACAAAGACTTGTGGTACAACCGGCGTTCCAGTACTTGTCAAATCCGGGTATTGTTCTTTCATTTTTGTCAAAATGTCTTCCACTAATTTTTGGCTTAAATGGGGAGCTTCCGCCCACACTTGAAAATTCCAAAAATTGGGTTTTGAAGGATAATCATCTACTGACCAACGGCTTAAAACGGTGGCGGTTGATACACTTTCGGAAGCCAATGAAAAGCTAATATTGTATTCGAGTGTACCATCTTCTCGTTGCAAAACCGAACGAATGAACGGTTTTTCATCAATCGTGATGACTTCCGTATATAATAATGTGGAACCCACCAAACGGTCGCACACAACTTTAGTGTGGTCATACACCTTGTTCTGCGTTTTAGTGGTCAAAATAGCCGCCATGCGTTCTTGGGTGGCTTCATCAAAATAATCTACTGAAAGCACTTTTTGAGCATTTGTGATACCCAACAAATCTTTGGGTGTAGAAATACGCGCCGTTGCCGGTTCATAAAAAGGTTTTTCAGGTATATATTGCGCTAACTCGGTATCATCCCGAATGTCTAAACTCCCTTTGTGAGGAGCCGTGAAGAGGGTCAAATTTTCAGGTTGTTCATAAGATACTGAGGGGGTCTTGACACGCTCGAAATTGCGCAAGGCGATAGCTTCCGCGAGGCAACCGTCACTTTCTAAGCCACCGCTGTTCCCTGACGAGATAGTGGTGATAAGAGAACCGGAGCCAACCGTAACCGGCATATTGCCCAAAATGGCAGAGCCAGGATTAGTCGTTAGCGTGAAAATAGCATCATTGAAGTCATTATCAGCTTGTTGGTCGCGGCGGATATCCTCAAAACCCATGACTAAACGACCCGAAGAGTCTCTCAATAAAACGCTGTGTTGGCGTTTAGTAGCGTCTTTTTCGGGGTTGAAAGTGGGATTGGAATAAAAAATATTTCTACCGGTAGTAACCAAACCATTTTTAAAACCATCGGCTATCAAAACAAATCCAATACCTGTATTCTTGGAAAACCTACCCAAGCGTACCTTATTGCCGCTTTTGAGGGCATTGTCTTCGTACGAGATATTTGGGAAAACAATCGTTATTTCACTGTTTTTAGGCGCTTTTTTAGGCGGTGTGCTGAGGGTATATGTATAAAAACCAATGACATTTTTGTAACCGGCTCCTTCGTCCACAAAAGTGAGCCACACGTCGCTGTCTTCAATCAACTGCAAATCGAGCGTCAAGTTGTTATTCAGATATTGTGGATTGTACTGAGGAACGGAATAATATTCCGGTAATGATCGCTGAACGCGTTTTTTGAAATCTGAAGTGATAATATCACTCGGATTTATTAAATAGCCCGGTGTACCGACATTGTTGAAAGTACCGAGAAATTTAAAATTTTGCGCATTGGAGTACTGAAGAGCAGCACATACCAAAATGATAATGGCAGTTAGATTTTTAAGTTTTAGTCTCATCTTGTTCTTAATCTTAATTTATTATTGTGAATTAGGAGTTCCAAGACTTAAAATCATTCCTCAAAATACGGTATTTGTTTATTTTGCTGAAAACTATGACTGCCTAAAAAAAAATAATTTTATTTTATTTTATTTGTAAAATATTGATTTTAAAGCAAAAATATCGGTATTCAATTTATAGATAGCCCCAAAAATCCGCTAAATGTAACTAATGAACCGATTAAAAAAAGGGTATAAAAAGCATGTTTTTTAACAGACATATAAAATTATAAAGTCGTGGCTTATTATTTGTAAATATGATTGATACATACATACAATGAGAAAGCTATGCTTTTTAACACATCTACATTTGCAATATTTTTCTCCATTATCCTGATTTTATACTGGATACTGAGGGGGTCATATCAGTGGCAAAATCTCCTTCTACTGATAGGCAATTACGTTTTTTACGGCTGGTTGAGTTGGAAATTTTTAATTATCATAGCCCTCATATCAGTTATCAGTTTGATTGGTGCGGGTATTATTGAGAATGCAGAGAAAAAATTAGACCGTAAAATAGGAGTTTGGACAAGTTGCCTCTTCATTGGCGGAATGCTCGGCGTCCTCAAATACTATAACTTTTTCTTAAATTCTATACATGACGTTGTCTCTCTGTTTGGGATTCAATGGCAAATTCAGAATTTGAAATGGCTGTTGCCGGTCGGACTGAGTTATTACGTGTTTTCAAGCATCGGTTATGTGATTGATGTCTACCGCGGCAAAGTCCAAGCGGCTAAAGATGTGGTGGCTTATTTGGCTTATCTGAGTTTTTTTCCACATGTATTGTCGGGGCCTATTGCGCAAGCCACGCATTTGTTGCCACAATTTAACCGACAAAGAGCGATGAGTTGGAAAATGACCGAAGACGGTATCATGCAATTCACTTGGGGGCTTTTCAAAAAAGTAGTCATTGCGGATGCGTTGGTAAAGAACGTGGCGTAT
>JANPGW010000230.1:0-3038 GCA_031424115.1 Saprospiraceae bacterium
TTGAAGGTGCCGAGCTTGGTGGCGAAAGATATAACCCGAACTCTAATGATGAAGAAAGAAGAGCTTTTGAAAACTTGGTACTTTTTTGTAGTAATCATCATAAAATTACTAATAATGTTGTAGTCTATACAAGTACAACGCTTTTAGACATCAAGGCTAAACATGAAAATAAATTTTTAACCAATCAATTTACTGTCTCAGATGATACAGTTGATAAAGCTATTGAAAATTATATGAAACAGGAAAATAAAAATGAAGGCTCTGGGTCTCAAATCAATAATCAGGCTAAGCATCAAAATATTCAAAATCAAATTGGAGTTTTAACGATAAACCAATATCCGCAAGCAGGTAAAAAAGATTTTAGAATAGAAGATGCAAGAAAAATTGTCGTTGAGTTTAAAGATATTGTAGACAAATGCAAACAAAAAGCAGGTTCGCCTTCTAGGGAAGTCATTGATTTTAATGATGAACTGTTACGAGGCTTTGAAAGGGATATTGAAATAATACCTACTAAATATTTGAGATTCAGAAAAGATAATGGTCGGATTGCTGCCGATGTACAAAGTTATGAGAAAGAGAATAATATTATATTGGATGAATCGGATAAATCTACTCAAGACATTTTAAAACAATTTTTAAGAGAAAATGATCGTAATAAAAATCAAGAATTAAAACAATTGCTTTCACAAAAAGGGCAACTTAAACCTGCAATTATCACCTGTGATGGATTTTTAATTGATGGTAATAGAAGGAAATTGGCATTGGAAGAATTATTCGAAACAAGTAATCAAGATTCTAAATATGAAAAAATGCGAGTAGTAATACTTCCAGAAGGTGTTTCAGAATTAGAAATCCAAAAACTTGAAAATAGAATTCAACTTCAAAGTGATGGAAGATCCGAATATCAAGGATTAAATAGAGCTTTGACTATTAAAAGAAATATAGAAAATGGATTCAGTCTTCATGCTCAATTGAAAGATGATCCAAAATATCATAATTTATCTCAAAAAGATTTTGATAAGGAAGTCAATAAAATTAAGGATGAATTTTTAAAACCGTTAGAATGTGTAGATAGATATTTAAATCTTTTTGAAAGAGATAGGATGTACAATACAATTACTGAATCGGTAGGAGACAAAGAAGGGCGTTGGCTAGCTTTTTTAGATTATAGTAAATTTTACTACGGAAGTCTCAAAAAACAAGATAAACAGGTTGAATTAGGTATTAAAGAAAATGACGTGGCTAAGATTGAAGATGCTGTCTTCAAAATAATTAGAAAAAGGACATTGAATACTAAAGAATTTAATGAACTTGGAAAAGTTCATGAGTTTATTAGAAAATTACCAAAATATATAAAGAACCTGTCCTCTCCCCCCAGTAAGCAACCAAATTTAGTTAGAGTAAAACAATATTTTGTAACTTTATTTAAAATTTGGTCAAATGAAAAAGAAACAATTTACGGAGAGTCAAAGGTTGTTGATATTGTCAGAGCAAGGGAGTGGCAAGAGCATAGAAGAGATTTGTCGGTCACACCAAATTAGCCCTGCTACATTTTATAATTGGAAGCAAGAAGCGGCTATCCACAATGACGAAGACAAGCGTCGGTTAAAGGAATTAGAGGTAGAGAATACACGTCTTAAGAAGATGTATATGAACCTCAAGATTGATCACGATATTTTGACGGAGGGTTACAGTTTGGCAAAAAAGCTCTTAGCCCAGCCCACAAAGAAGATTTGATAGACCGTTTTGTTGGAAGACAAAGCGTCCGACGCACGATTGGGGTGCTGGGCATTCGTCGGCAGACGTATTACGCTCGTAAAAAAGGTCATCGAGTTGAACAGGAACACCAAGTTGAACAGAATGACAAATTGATTGCCCATCAGTTACAGGAGGCGATAAAAGAGCATGTGTCTTGGGGTTTTTGGATGATATTTTATTTTCTCAGACGGCAAGTAGATTTTGAGTGGAATCACAAAAAGGTATATCGTATTTGGCGATTAAACGGTTTTCATTTGATAAAAAAGCCTAAAAAGGCGGTGATAAAACGGCTTTATCACGCTTTACTGTCCCCTAAAATGGTGAATCAAGGTTGGGCAATGGACTTTTTGAGCGAATGGATTATCAATGATGGACAAAGTATTCGAATCATCAATATCATGGACGAGTGTTCCCGCAGGGCGCTTTGGACGCAAGCCAAGGCAAGCATTACCGCTAAAATGTTGGTCGATATACTCGATAAGTTAATTCAAGTACGCGGCAAACCAGCCTACATTCGGTGTGATAATGGGCCTGAATTTATCGCTCAGGTTTTGGCGGATTGGGCCAAAGACAATGGTATAGAACTCAAACATATCCAGCCCGGTAAGCCTACTCAAAATGGCTTGATTGAAAGATTGAATGGCACTCTAAGAACAGAGTGTTTAAATTTAGAATGGTTCAAATCTTTGGAACAGGTTAACGAGTGCTTACAAGACTGGTGGCAAGTGTACAATTTCCATAGACCTCACTCTTCAGTAGGCCATTTAACACCAGATGAATTTGAACAAATCAATAAAAAACTATACTTTTATCCGGTTGCGGCGTAGGGGAAGAGGACAAACTAACGCACCAAAAAAGCTGTAAGACATAAGTTTTACAGCTTTTTTTTTTATTTTTTACGAAAGTACTCTGTCTTTAAATACCCTTATTGGACGGATGAGTAAATACAAAAATGATAACCAACTCGGTAAAGAAATAATATCTAACTCAGCCTTACCGGGTGCGGCGAACTGAAAATATATCATTTTTAATTGAGAGATTAGGCTCGTTCGACATTTTATATTGTAGATAAATTTATTCCATTGTGAATCTAAGCCTAATTTAGAATAGTGTTTAAGTTTATATAATCTTTGCTCAGTCAACTGATTTATTTTATTTTCTTCGATTAAATCTTTGAGTGGTTCTGGGATTTCTAAATTAAATAATTGATTAAGGACAGAATAACCGACAAGGAAAGTCGGCAAGATATGGAGTTTATTAAAGGACGCTTTCAAAGATTC
>JANPGW010000231.1:0-4574 GCA_031424115.1 Saprospiraceae bacterium
CTTTAATGTTCGAAGAAGTTGCAGACCCAGCTACAGAGGTTGGATTTTCGATCGTCAAAATCAAAGCAGCTGCCATGAATCACCGCGACATATGGATTCAAAAAGGCTTATATGCGGGAATCAAATACCCTTGTATCTTGGGTTCTGACGGAGCAGGAGAGTTGCCTGATGGTTCGGCAGTTATCATCAATTCAGGGTATAATTGGGGCGATAATCCAGCGGCTCAAATTAAAGAATTTAAGATTTTGGGTTTGCCCGACAACGGGACTTTTGCCGAGTATGTAAAAGTGCCAGCAGAAAATATTTATCCTAAACCGGCTCACCTTACTTTTGAACAAGCGGCTGCCATTCCATTGGGGGGCTTAACGGCATGGCGGGCATTGATGACCAAATGTCAACCTAAAAAGGGAGAAAAAGTATTGATTTCGGGCATTGGCGGAGGAGTGGCTTTGTTTGCTTTGCAATTCGCGGTGGCTGAAGGCTGTGAAGTATGGGTGACTTCAAGTTCAGAAGAAAAAATTGAACACGCCAAAAATCTGGGTGCTCAAGGCGGTGCCAATTATCGTACTGAAGGGTGGTCAAAAACGCTGTTTGAAGTTTCTCAAGGATTTGATATTATCATTGACTCGGCTGCCGGTGATGGTTTTGCGGAGTTTATCAATTTGTGTCGCCCGGGTGGTCGCATTGCATTTTATGGTTCTACGACTTTGGGTAAAATTACAAATCTCGACCCGCGTCGCATTTTCTGGAATCAATTGTCCATCTTTGGCTCGACGATGGGTACGCCCGAAGAGTTTGAGTCCATGGTTCGTTTTATCGATACCCATAAGATTATTCCGGTGGTTGACTCTGTTTTTGACTTCCGAGATGGCAATGCTGCTTTTAAAAAAATGGAAGAAGGCAAACAATTTGGTAAAATAATTTTACGTCCTTCTCCGTAGGGCAGAACTTGTTCCGCATAAAAAAGAAATTAACTACTTATAATTCCTCTTTCAAAACTGATTTTTTTTATAATTGATTTTTTGATACGGAACATGTTCCGCCCTACAGAAATGGAGACACAGAAAAAAATAAATGATATTAGGGAATTGATTTCAAAAAATGAAATTGGAGACGCGCTGACCAAAATGCGGCAACCCTTCTCAGATAATTCAGATCTCAATGATGCCCTTTTATTGTCGAGCCAACTCAACGATATCAAACGCCGCATCCTTCTGAATTTAATTGATTATAAAGAATACGCACAATTTGAAAGCCGAATAACGAGTGCCATTTTAGAATTGCTACACCAAAACCCCCTTTTAAAAGAGGCATTACCCAACTTGAAAAGGCTTGAAAAACACCTTATTATTTGAAAAAGTAAGTTTCAAAGTGTCTTTAAAATGCAACTTTCTAAGAGCTTGATTTACTTGGGCGTTGAAGAAAAAGTCCCTTTTCCAGAGGGTATAGAAGAGGAAATTCGCTCTTTATTGCGTAAGTGACTCCCCCTCAGTATCAAGCATTTTTTAGTTAAATTGTTATGAATAAAAATAAATCGCTATGAATATTTCACGCAGGTCATTCATTAAAAAAATATCATGTGCTTCGGTCATTTTGTTGGGTGGTGGCATCCAAACACTAACGGCTGAGGAGGTTTTTGAACGCCGAAAGAAAGTAAAATTGCGCTTCGTAGTCGCTTCGGATGGACATTATGGGCAGCCTAAAACCGAATTTGAGGCGTTTTTTAACACCATAACCAATCAAATTAACACTTTTCATCGGCAAAATCCGTTAAATTTCACGGTCATAAATGGCGATATTATTCATGATGAAAAACCATTACTGACCGTTGCAAAGCAAAAATTGGATGCTTTTAAAATGCCTTATTATGTAACGAGAGGCAATCATGACAAGGTCACTTCCGAGCATTGGAACGAGACTTTTAAAATGCCCTTGAACCATGATGTGGTGGTGAAAAAAAATGCCATCCTGTTAGGCGACACATCCAATGAAGAAGGTAAATATTTATCTCCCGATTTGACGTGGATGCAAGCGAAGTTAGAGGCGCATAAAAAGCGTAAAAATATCTTCATTTTTCTACACATTCCACAAGCAAAATGGACGCCTAATGGCATTGATACGCCCGCTTTTTTTGATTTAATTAAAAAATATCCCAACGTCAGAGCCGTATTTCATGGACATGAACACGACCAAGACGGGGTAAAAATGGTAGATAAAATACCGTTTTTGTTTGATTCCCATTTTGGCGGCAATTGGGGAACGGATTACAAAGGTTTCAGGGTGGTGGAAGTGATGAAAGATAATTCGATGGTGACGTATATCATGAATCCAACTGTAAGAATGAATGAATTGAGTTATGATTCTTAAAATCGTCTGACAACTAATGTATCCACTCTTGTAAATCAGGCTCAACATAAAGCCATTTAACTTCGGGGCAACTGTCTCTGAGTGATTTTTCAAATTCATTAATCAAATGACTGACGTCCAAAGCTGTCAGGTGAGGCTCACACATAATTTTGACACATACCAGAACCTCACCTGGTCCCTGTTGTACAGTTATACAATTGATTATGGATTTGATATTCGGGTGTTTTGTGGCTATTTTTTGAGCATTAAGAGTTATTTGAGGGTCACCACTTTCGCCAATTAATAATGATTTGACCTCAACACTCAAAAATATCGCTACGCCAATTAACACCACACCAATTAGTAACGATCCTACCGCATCATATCGGCCATCATCCGTGTAGTAGGATGCTAACATGAAAAAAAGTGCTAACAGTAAGCCTATAACAGCTGCTGAATTTTCACCAAATATGACAACCAAATCGCTATCTTTTGTTTCTTTAAGATATTGAAAAAAACCGGATGAACCTCTGCGCTTATTCATTTCTACAACATTTGAAAATGCGGCATATCCTTCTAAAGCAATTGAAAAAATCAAGATACCAACACCCCATAGTATATTATGTACGGGCTCTGGTTGAGAATATTTATGTACACCTTCGTAAATCGAAAACATTCCACCGATTGAAAAGAGTAACATTGCGACCATAAAAGACCAAAAATAAACAGATCTCCCATAGCCTAAGGGGTGGTTTTTGTCAGGGGGACGTTGTGCTTGTTTTACTCCTAATAGTAAAAGTCCTTGATTGGCACAATCGGCAAATGAATGAATAGTCTCTGCCAGCATCGCACCCGAATGTGTCATAAAAGCAGCAAAACCTTTACTGACTGTAATGAGTAAATTGACTATAAGACTTTGGATGATGTGATTGGAACTGTGATTATTGGCGTTCTGCGTTTTTGTTGAATCCATCTAAATAATATTATGTTTTTGATTAATAAAATAGTTGAGGTGTTTTCAATAATAATTTTCACCTCAAAGATAGTTGCTAAAAAGAAAAAGTAGTGTGGATATTGCACATTAGCGAATATTTGATGGTGGAAAACAAAATTTTTATAACTTGCTTACTGAAAATATGCTCTAAAAGCAACTAAACAATTTACGAAATTACAAATGCCCTATTTTCAATCAATACATATCATCAGACGAATGAAAAATCTATTTTACCTTTTTTTAACCGCTTTATGTTTTTCTTCTTTTGTTAAAAAAGAGGTAAAACGCCCTAATATCATCGTCATTTTTTCGGATGACCATGCCTTGCAAGCCATTAGTGCGTATGGAAGTCCGCATATCAAAACGCCTAATATTGACCGCATTGCACGTGAAGGGGCGATTTTTAAAAACACTTTTTGTACTAATTCTATCTGCGCGCCCAGTCGTGCGGTGCTTTTAACGGGCAAATACAATCACCTCAATGGTCAAATAGACAACCGTACGGAGACCCGCATCAACACGGGGCAATCCATGTTTCCGAAGTATTTGCAGGAGAACGGTTACGCTACTTCTTGGATTGGAAAATGGCATATCAACAACACCCCTCAGTATTTTGACTATTGGAAGGTGCTACCGGGTCAGGGCAATTATTACAATCCCGATTTTATTAAAATGGATAGCTCACGTGAGCGCATCGAAGGTTATGCAACGGACATCATCACCGACGAAGCATTGGGTTGGTTGGATAAAGGTCGAGATAAAAATAAGCCTTTCAGCCTCGTTATTGGGCATAAAGCGCCGCATCGTGAATGGCAACCCGATGCGCAAGACCTTCATGCTTTTGACGGTAAAACATTTGAAGTGCCGAAAACCTTCTTTGATGATTACAAAGACCGACAAGCCGCTCAACATCAACAAATGGAAATTAAAGACCTTCGTTGGGATTGGGATTTGAAAGTAAAAGCCAATGAAACAGGTATCATGAAACGCATGACAAAAGCGCAAAAAGAGGCTTGGGATGCTTATTATGAGTCTGAAAATGCCAAATTGGATACCACTAAAATGACCCGAAAAGAGATTGCTTTGTGGAAATACCAACGCTATAT
The DNA here is from genome assembly GCA_031424115.1 of Saprospiraceae bacterium. Taxonomy (GTDB): domain Bacteria; phylum Bacteroidota; class Bacteroidia; order Chitinophagales; family Saprospiraceae; genus JAAFJT01. The sequence continues at coordinate 4,447 of JANPGW010000231.1, forward strand.
GCACGATTATATGGGTTGCATTTTGTCACTCGACCGCAATATTGGACGTGTTTTGGATTATTTGGATAAAACGGGTTTGGCTGAAAATACCATTGTTATTTATGCTTCCGACCAAGGTTTTTACCTCG
>JANPGW010000232.1:0-23558 GCA_031424115.1 Saprospiraceae bacterium
AGACTGAAAGATATTCGTTTTTAAATTTTAAAAGGTGAAAATATAATTTTAAACCAACATTGTGTAATTTTGTTGCTGCTTTTCGAGGTCAGAAATTGTCCTTAGAAAAAATCATTTTTTATATAAAACTAAAACTAAAACTTTATGGCAATCCAAGTAGGACAACAAGCTCCTGATTTCGCATTATTTTCCGATGAAAAAAAAGAAGTCAAATTGAGTGATTTTAAAGGCAAAAATGTCGTTATTAATTTTTTCCCGATGGCTTTTACGGGCGTTTGTACGGCGCAATTGTGCGATGCTCGGGACAATATGAAAAAATACGAGAAACTGAATGCAGAAATTTTGGGTATTTCGGTTGATTCTCTTTTTACTTTGGGTAAATTCAAGGCGGATAATGAGTACGATTTTCCCCTTTTATCAGATTTCAACAAAAAAGTTTCGGAGGAATACGGTGCTTTTTACGAAAATTTTGTCTTTGGGATGAAAGGCGTTTCTAAAAGAGCCGTTTTTGTGGTGGATACTGAGGGGGTAGTTCGTTACGCTGAGGTCTTGTCTAATGCCGGAGAATTACCTAACTTTGCAGCAGTTAGAGAAACTCTTGAAAAAATATAAAATATCTTAAAAAAATGAAACCGTTTCACGAAGACGTCTTGGTAGAAGAGGAAATTGACCTTGCTGACGAATTGGCTGATATTGGGCACGATGCCTTTTTATTGGTCTATAACGACGATGTTAATTCTTTTGATTGGGTAATCGACTGTTTTACAGAAATTTTAGAACATTCTCTTGACCAAGCTGAGCAGTTGGCTCATATCATTCATTTCAAGGGAAAAGCAACCGTCAAAACGGCAACTTTATCGGTGCTCAAACCCAAATGGGAAGCTTTGTGTGATAGAGGGCTGTCAGCAGTTATCGAAGGAGGTGATGATTCTGACAAGTGATTTTTATGTAAGATGTTGAAAATCAAGGCTTTGTGAGAGTTCGTCTTTCACAAAGCTTTTTTTAAATTGTATCAAAACTCTCTTGAATGCCCGCAGTCTGGCTATCCCCCACGGACATATATTTCCCTAAACCGGAATATTTTGACACTCCCGACGTCGTTGCGATTGGTGGTGATTTGTCTCCTGAACGATTGCTATTAGCGTACAGTCTGGGCATCTTTCCGTGGTCGGGTGAGGAAGAACCCATTTTGTGGTGGTCGCCTGACCCGCGCATGGTACTGTTCCCTGACGAGTTGAAAGTGTCAAAAAGTATGCGGCCTTATTTTAACCAAAATAAGTTTCAGGTCACTTATAATACTGATTTCCAAAGAGTTATGCGCAGTTGTATGCTCAATCAGCGCAAAGGGCAAGACGGCACTTGGATCAATGAGGATATGATAAGGTCTTACACGGCTTTACATGAACAAGGGTATGCCCTCTCGGTTGAAGTGTGGCAAGCGGGCGATTTGGTAGGTGGATTGTACGGTATCAGCTTAGGGCGTATTTTTTTTGGTGAAAGTATGTTCACAAAAGTGCCGAATGCGTCGAAGTTTGGATTTATCACATTGGTGAAAAAATTAAAAGAGCTGAATTTTTTGATGATTGATTGTCAGCAACAAACCCGACATTTGACAAATATGGGCGGTCGCCCCATTTCGCGAGAAGCATTTTATGAAATTTTACGAAAAAACACATAAATATACCAATCAATGATAACAATTCGTCCCGAAACAACCTCTACACTTGATTTTTATCAGTTTTTAATAGCGTCGGTAGCCCCGCGCCCAATTGCATTCGTGAGTACGATAGATGGCGAGGGCAACGCTAATTTGGCACCATTCAGTTTTTTTAATGCGTTCAGTTCCAAACCACCGATTGTTGTTTTTTCGGCAGGCTTGCGGGTGCAAGATGGCACCTCGAAAGACACTTTAACCAACATTGAGGAGACGATGGAATGTGTCATCAATACAGTGAGTCACAGCATTGTTCGTCAAATGACATTGACGAGTGTGAATTACCCGAAAGGCGTGAATGAATTCGAGAAATCGGGTTTGACACCCTTAGCGTCTGAGAATGTGCGCCCATTTCGGGTGAAAGAGTCGCCGGTACAGATGGAATGCCGAGTGGAGCAGATTTTACCGTTGGGTACTGAGGGGGGGGCTGGACACCTGATTATTTGCCGAGTTTTATGTATGCACATCTCCGAGCAGATTTTGGATGCCGAAAAAAAACGCATCGACCCGCATAAAATTGATCTTGTGGGCAGATTAGGTAAGTTTTACTATGCCCGTGCCAGTGGCAGTGCCGTTTTTGAGATTGTACAACCGGAAAAACCACTTGTGATAGGATATGATAGTTTACCGGAAACAATCCGCACAAGTGAATTTTTAACGGGTAACACCATCGCTCAAATAGCGGGCTGCACTTCTTTACCGGACAAAGAAGAGATTTTAAGCGTTAAAAAGGATATTCGGGTGCAAAAAATTCTTTATTCAGACAATATACTGAGGGGGTTGCACATGCTGGCGCAAGAGGAACTTCTGAAAGGCAACACTGAATTGGGGGTTAAATTAGCTTTGTACGGAGAATACTTGAAAGATTAAATGGGCAGTTCTACCCAAGAAACAGCCCCTTGAACAGTATATTCAAGGGGCTTTGCGTTTCAAGTTGTCAAATAGTATGTTTAATTTCTCCCTGTTTTTTTTCGGTCATTCGCCCCTGAATTTCTGGCAAACTCATCCTCTACTTTGCGAATGGTCAACATTTTTTCGTCTTTATCCATAATCACCACTACTTTATACACGCCTTGTCTGAATGGCGTAAGGTCAATTGAGATATTATTCAAGCCATAAGTGAGCATTTTAGTGCCCTGCCACACAATTTTATTCGCGCCATTCACAAGTTGTAGTACTGCTCCACCATCTTTAAGGGCATCTACCGTAAAGTCAAAAGTTTTAATCACCGTTTCGCTCGACAGTTGTACCAGTAGGACGTTGGTTTCAATTTTTTTATTGATACTCAATGCTTCCGAATAATGGGCTGTACCATCAAAATCCACTTGGTTGAGGCGATAAAATATTTTGGGACTTAAAGCTTGTGGGTCGAGGAAGTGATATTCTTTTACAACTGTGGATGTACCGGCGCCTCTGATAGTGCCGACTGTTTGAAAATCAGTGCCATTATCTGATTTTTCGAGGATAAACATAGAATTATTATTCTCAACTGACGTACTCCATGACAATAGAATTCCAATCGGAAACTCTTCGGCGCTAAGCATGCGTTGATAGCTACATTCTGTTTTAATATTATTGGCTGTTAGCATAAAAACACTTGCCAAAATTTGAAACGATAGCGTGAAAATAATCTTTTTCATATAGGCTTATAGGTAGAAACGTGTGTTTAGGAATCTGTTTGGAAAATGAATAAAACAAAGCACGTTTATTTTATTGAAATATGCCTATTCGTTTTTGGATAAATTGTGACGTTAAAATCCGTTAATTTTTGTTAAGAGGAATTTAAAGTCCTTGTTGTGGAAGCGAGATTCACCTAACTTTATACAAAAAAAGTTTTATCTCGTTTTTTTACATGGCATTATTGAATCAGTGCAACGATATAAGTTTTGAAATCATCTATTTTATTTATATTCAACTAAAAACATACCAAAATTATGAATCTCAGAAATGGCATACGGTTTTTAATGATAATTACACTATTTGGGGTATTCGCATCGTGTAGCCCTGAACTGCGGCCGTTCACCAGCAACATACTTCAAGAAGGGAATTGGGCGGATAATGATTTAAAAAAGATCCAATTTTATCTGTCAGATGATATTATTATCAGCCGCGCTTTGACCAAAGGCACCAGTGAAATCACTTCGGGATCCATAAAAATGGTGAATGGTGAAAAAGTTGAGGAAGTGCGCATCCCGAGAGGTACGCCGGGCGTTTTTTTGTTCAGAGCAAAAGACGATAATTTTGCGATCGGTTTTGACGCTGCCTCCGATCAACGTTTTTTGATGTTTGGGGCAAATCCTAAAAAGCATGGCACGTATGTTTTGTTAGCGTCTGAATGGAAAGACCGACAAGGGAAGGTACGGTTTGATGATAAGTTTTATTTCACTAACCCTGACGCTGCTTTAGCCAGTTTAATGGTAGATTATCGGAAAATCAGGAAAGTAGAAGTGAACTCCAATACAGTATCGGGCAGAAAGGTGAAATAAATGCTGTTAAACCTTCGAGGTTTCAAAAACTTCTAAGGTTTTGAATCAATGTTTTATGTAAAAACCAAAACACGTTTATTTAAACGCTACTACTTACTTAGCTACCGAGTGGTGCGGGTAAAAATTCATGAATTAAATTTGGCATCTATTAAAAAGCTTATTTCTTGAAAGAGAAGAGGGTAATATTTTCCCGGTTGCTGATTTTTTTTTCAAACCATTTGACGGGAGCTTGGGTTTTATCGCCTGTAGCGGTATCGCATTTGAAAAAAATGTAGTAAAGTTGCAAACATTCACCAATTCGGTCGAAAAGCATATCGAGGCGAGCTGAAGCTTGTTCGGGTTCATCTTCCAGTACTTCCAGCCGCCAGCAATAATAAGCTTCATCGTGGAGTTCAATGATATCCAAGATGGTTGAGTCATCAATGTAATTTTCTGAAAATAAGCGGGCTAAAATGCTGTGATGTCTTGTCCAATCGCGCGGGAAATTTTTGTCCTCGATGTATTTAAAGGTATCGTGCAATATAGTGATGAGTCTGAGTGTCTCACGATCTGCTATACTGAGGGGGGGGTAAACACGGTCAATATTGTCAAAAATTTCGGGAATGTGGTATAAAACCTTGCCTTCCGGATGCCCATAACGCGGTTCTCCCCAAAGCAAGCCTTGGATGACTTCGGGATGGCTGACAAGCGTTAGTTCCATGTCCGTTTCGGGCTGTAAAATATCGAGAATATCGCGCTCAGTAATCGAGTTAAGGTTCATCACATTCGCTTTGTTAAACTTTCGTTAAAGTCAAATTCAGTATTCAACAATAAACAACTCAAATCGTTTATTTTGCGTATTGAATATGGAAAGAGAAAAATATGAAAAATGTTTTAGATAACAAATATCAACTATTTTGCCTTTTTTTTTGTTGAATAAAAAACTTAACTTTCATTAAACCACAAAATTAAGCAACATTATGAAAAATTTATTATCTCTCATTGGGGCAGGATTAATCGGTGGTCTGATTGTAGTGGGAGCAACTCAGTTAGTCAATAGAAACGTTAATGTTGCACCTAAAACGAATTTAGCCAAATTCACAAGCGACAATGTAGTTTCAGGTGCAGTTGATTTGAGTTATGCTGCTGCTGCTGCTTCGCCGACTGTCGTATATATAGAAGCCGCTGAATCTAAAGAATCGGCGCAAAAGCGTGCTCAAGAAGCATATGATAATGATCCTTTTGCCCAATTTTTCGGCGGTTTCGGTTTCCGCATGCCACAAAAGAAAGGTACCGGTTCCGGTGTAATTATTTCAAAAGATGGATATATTGTAACCAATAATCACGTCGTCGATTTCGCCGACAATGTGAATGTGACATTGAGTGACAACCGCAAATTCGTGGCAAAAGTGGTCGGAACAGATCCTCGTTATGATGTGGCGGTTATTAAAATATCCGCTTCCGATTTACCAGCTATTCAAAAAGGCAATTCAGATAATTTAAAAATTGGAGAATGGGCTTTAGCTATTGGCTTCCCTTACGATATCGGAACGACCGTGACAGCCGGTATTATCAGTGCTACCCACAAGAAAATAAACGGTGGAAACAGCAGAGAAAACCGGAACGTGATGGATGATTTCATCCAAACTGATGCGGTCGTTAATCCGGGTAATTCCGGGGGTGCATTGGTGGATGCTCAAGGCAGATTGATTGGAATTAATACCGCAATTCAAACGCGCACGGGCAGTTACGAAGGTTATTCTTTTGCCATACCGGTGAATATTATGTCGAAAGTAGCGGATGATATCATAAAAAACGGAGGTAGTAGTTCTAATACACTCTCTAAACCGCAAGCGAATTCATCAGGACGTCCAAAATTGGGTATTTCGATGGTTCAAGATCAATATTTTGAGGATGTGGCGAAGGAAAAGGACTTGAATGTGGCGTCAGGGGTTATTGTAGATGAAGTGCAGGATGGTAGTGCCGCTCAATATGCGGGTATTTTGCCTAATGATGTTATTGTGAAAATAGATGGTAAAGCCATCAATTCTACAGTTGAACTGCGCAGCATAGTGGCTCAATCAAATATTGGTGACGTTCTAAAAGTAACGGTATTCAGGAACGGAAAAGTTAAAGAAATTCAGGTATCATTGAAGTCTTAAAACAATCTGACTTTATTCTGACATTACTTATACCTTTTCCATGAACTTTTCACTTGATAATAATGTTTATACTAACATAAAGAGACTTGTTTAAAGTTGGTTTTTCGTTTTGTTTTGATGCGTCTGACCTTACGGTTGGACGCTTTTTTTATGCCAATAATTAAAATGTCGGTGTGCCTTTGGGCGTTATACCGACACTTTACTATCTCAATATTTTTTAAGCCTTTTGTTGAATTTATATTTTTTTTTGAAAAAAAAATAAGAAAAAATTTGACATTTAGTAAAACGTCTTTACCTTTGCATCGCTTTTGAAAAAAGGCACAATAAAATAAGCGGTTCGGTCCGTTCGTCTATCGGTTAGGACACTAGATTTTCATTCTAGGAAGAGGGGTTCGACTCCCCTACGGACTGCAAATTTTGAGGTTAGCTTTGGCTAACCTTTTTTTTTGCCCCTAAACAAAAAATAAATATACCAAAATTGAATTATTGTCAAAAATACACTAACTTTGCACGGCTATAAAGTTAGTTTTATTTTTAATCCAATAATATATTGATACATCATGGCAAAAATTAAAGTTGCAATCAACGGCTTTGGAAGAATTGGTCGTATAACGTTCCGCAATCTGGTAACAATGGATAACGTGGAAGTTGTCGCTATCAATGACCTTACAGATAACAAAACGCTCGCTCATTTACTTAAATATGATTCGGTTCATGGAAGATTTGACGGCACTGTGAGTGCTGATGATCAGTTCCTCTATGTCAACGGTCAAAAAATTCACGCTATTGCTGAAAAAAATCCGGCGGCTTTGCCATGGGGTACTTTAGGCGTAGATGTGGTGATTGAGTCAACCGGTCGTTTTACAGATTCTGACACGGCAAAAGCGCATATTGATGCAGGTTGCAAAAAAGTAGTGATTTCTGCTCCGGCGACGGGAAATGTAAAAACTATTGTATTGGGTGTAAATGATGACCAAATCACGGCTGATGCGGATATTTACTCTAACGCTTCTTGTACTACCAACTGTTTGGCTCCTATGGTCAAGGTTTTGGACGATGCTTTTGGTGTTATTCAAGGTTTTATGACTACTATCCATGCTTATACAGCTGACCAAAGTTTGCAAGATGCTCCTCACAAGGATTTGCGTCGCGCTCGTGCTGCAGCTTACAGCATCGTTCCGACGTCTACGGGCGCAGCAAAAGCAGTAGGCATTGTATTACCGCACTTAAAAGGTAAATTGAATGGTAACGCCATGCGTGTTCCTGTTCCGGATGGTTCTGTTACGGATTTTACGGCAACTTTGAAAAAAACGGCTACCGTTGAAGAAGTGAATGCCGCTTTCAAAGCAGCTGCTGAAACAAGCCTAAAAGGTATTTTACATTATGAAACTGACCCTATTGTGTCAATTGATATCATCAGTCAAAAGGACTCTTGTATCTTTGATTCAGACTTAACGATGGTCATTGGCGACACCGTGAAAGTAGTCGGTTGGTACGATAACGAAGCGGGTTATTCTGCTCGTTTGGCTGACTTGGTTGTTCGGGTCGGTTCAATGGTGGCTATTGAGGCATAAAAGTTTTTTCATACTACATATACAAAAGAAATCCGCAAGACACTCGTTGTCTTGCGGATTCTTTTTTTTGAACTCACACGGGTTGTTCTTGTAAAACCCTTTCCTAATTTTCCAACTCTTTGACTGCCAGCCAAGCCAACAAGCCAATAGAAAGTTCCAAACTCGCTTCATCAATATCGAAAGTATCGGTGTGTAAACCACTCGTGATGCTTCGGGCAAAATTGCCTGTACCCAATCGGTAGAAACACGCCGGCATTTCCTGAGAGTAATAAGCAAAGTCCTCGGAAGTCATGCGCATGGGTAAATCTATTACGTTCTCAGCGCCGGCATATTCTATCATGAATTTTTTGACCTGTTGGGTCAGCGTTTCATCGTTGAAAAGAACCGGATAGCCATGTTCAATGGTAAAAACACATTCGCCGCCCATGGATTCGGCAATGCCTTCCGCAATTTTGCGCATTCGGCGCTTGGCTTCTGCGCGCCACGTTTCATTCAAAGTTCTGAAAGTACCTTCAATTCTCACTTCATCCGGAATGACATTGGTTGCGCCACCTTTTGAATTGATTTTTCCTAACGTCAAAACGGTGGGTACTGAGGGGTCGGCATTTCGGCTCACCACTTGTTGTAAAGCAGTGATGATATGGGCTGCAATCAAAATGGGGTCAATACACTCTTGTGGCATAGCGCCATGTCCGCCTTTGCCTTTGATAGTGAGATACAATTCGTCGCTTGATGCCATATAAATACCGCCTTTCAAACCCACTTTTCCCGCTTCGAGCGGAGGATGAACGTGTTGACCGAAAATACTAATCGGTTTAGGGTTTTCTAAAACGCCTTCTTTAATCATAATACTGGCACCGCCGGGCGTTTTTTCTTCAGCCGGCTGAAATATCAGTTTAATGGTGCCTTCAAATTCATCTTTAAGATTATTCAAAATTTTAGCAGCACCCAGTAGGCTTGATGTGTGGGCGTCATGCCCGCAAGCATGCATCACACCGTCTTTTTTCGACTTATAAGGCACATCATTGGCTTCTTTTATGGGCAGCGCATCCATGTCGGCGCGGAGAGCAACGACTTTTTTATGTGGATTACGCCCTTCAATTAATCCCACTACGCCATTGTCGGCAACACCGTGCACGAAAGGGATATTATATTCTTTGAGTTTATTGGCTACATATTTACCGGTTTCCACTTCTTCAAAACTCAATTCAGGGTTTTCGTGCAAATAACGGCGCATACTGATAACGTCAGCGTGATAGGCTTGGGCGAGGTGCTTAATTTTATCTTTTAACATGAAATTTTTTTAACGGTAGCCGAAATTCCGATTCACAGGTAATTATTTACTCATGACTACGGATATTTATTAACAAGTGCAAAAATAACAATAAATCCTGTGCAGCGTTGTATATTTATTTCAAAGTTCCCAACTTAATGTTATTTTTGGCTTATTAATTGAATAAGTTTTATTTTTAATTTATTATCTAAAACTCTATATAGTGACTATTGTAAAAAATATTCAGGAAACTGTTAAAGAGTACGTTATTCAGTTTTACGATGAAAATGTGCCTGAAAAATATGTTTACCATGACATTGGGCATATAGAAGATGTTGTGCGGGTATGCCGACAGTTAGGTATTTCGTCTGGTTTATCGCTTGATGATATTGAAATTTTGGAAATAGCAGCGTGGTTTCATGATACCGGTTATGATAAAGGAGCTAAAAACCACGAAGAGCGTTCGGTGGCATATGCCACTCAATTTCTTAAAATGTTAGACTATTCCGAATATAAAATTAACCTTATTGCCGGGTGCATCCGAGCTACCAAAATTCCTTCAAGACCCGAAACTCTTCTACAACAAATCATCAGTGATGCTGATTTGAGTCATTTAGGTGAAAAAACATACTGGGTGCGCACCGCAAAATTGCGTCAAGAACTCATGGCCTCTCAAAACCGCGTGATGAGTGAAGAAGAGTGGGTGGATTTTGAATTAAATTTTATGCTCGCTCATCAATTTAACACGCCTATTGCGCGCGAATTATTTGAGCGAAGAAAAGTGAAACACATAATGCAGTTAAGAAAACAAAAAATGCGTCTCAATCCAGAATATCACTTAACAACTGATGATATTCAATTGCTCGACAAAGAGGAAGCTGAAGCCATGAAATGGAAAGCTATTGCGAAACAGCAAAAGCAAGAATTGAAAAATTATGGCCTTGGGCGCGGAGTAGAAACGATGTATCGCACGACCTATAATACGCACAATAACCTCAGCGCTTTGGCGGATCACAAAGCCAATTTGATGTTGAGCATCAATACCATCATGATATCTATAACGGTTTCAGTGCTGGTGCCGAAGTTAGAAACTGCTCCTTATTTGATCCTACCTACGGTTGTCTTGTTGTTGGTCTGTTTGAGTTCTATTATTTTGGCAACGCTTTCTACCCGTCCCAAAGTAACCAAAGGAGAAGTAACTTTAGAGGACATTCGCCAAAAAAGGTCTAATTTGCTTTTTTTTGGCAATTTTTTCAATATGAAATTAGAAGATTTTCAATGGGGCATGATGGAAATGATACGTGATCCAGACTTTCAATACAACTCAATGACGCGTGACCTTTATTTTTTGGGCAAAGTACTGTCTAAAAAATACCGTTATTTGACCTATTGCTACAATATTTTCATGTTCGGGATGGTGATTGCAGTTCTTCTTTTTGCCTATATGTTCATTGTTTCGGGCAAAATACCGGTCAAAGGTCAATAAAGATATAGCACTCAAAATTTAAGAGTTTGTCATAGCGGAAAAGCTTCTTGTCTGAATTATATACTGAGGGGGTATTGAAGAAGTTACACAGTGCATTAAAGTGCAATATGTAACTTCTTCAATGAGTGATATGTCGATAGTCTTATTTACACCCACAAGCTTGACATTCTTCTAAAGTCTCAAAAGGCACAACACCATTGCAGCCTCCCCAGATAAATTCCTTGCATTTTTTTTCAGTTTTGTCGAAATAATATTTCTTGAAAGCCGCTTTACAAGAACCTATTTCAGGTATTTGTGAACATTTTTGAGAGCAGGTAGTGTCGTTGACTTCTTTGTTGCAAGTAGATATCAATAGAGTAGAAGCTAAAATCCAACTTTTTATCATAGGCGTAACATTTTGTAGTTACAACACTTTTAATGCAAAAAATGGCGAATACCCGTCATTACCATAGCCAAACCATTGGCGTTGCAATAATCAATCGAATCTTGGTCTTTTACCGACCCGCCCGGTTGAATTACTGCTTTGATACCCACTTTATCAGCAATCTCCACACAATCGGGGAAGGGAAAAAATGCCTCAGACGCCATCACCGCACCTTTTACATCAAATCCTAAATGTTCCGCTTTTTCGAGTGCATGCTTGAGGGCATCCACGCGAGAAGTCTGTCCGCAACCCATCGTAACCAATTGGCGATTTTTAACGATGGCTATGCCGTTCGATTTTAGATGTTTGACGCAAATATTGGCGTATAATAAGTCTGCAATCTGCCCCTCAGTAGGGCGAACATTCGTAACAAAAGTGAGGTCTTTTTCGGTTTCCGTCTTCAAATCGGTATCCTGTTGAATAACACCGTTCAACAAACTTTTGAAACTGGTTGTGTGTTGATAGAAATCTTTGATTTTCAGTAAGATACGCTGTTTTTTAGTTTTTAACAATGCCAATGCATCAGGCGTATAATCGGGCGCAATAAGCACTTCGTAAAACAGTTTATTGATTTCTTCTGCCGTAGCGGCATCCATTTTTTTATTACAAATCAAAATACCGCCGAAAGCAGAAATTGGGTCGGATGCCAAAGCGGCTTTCCAGGCTTCAAGCAGTGTTTTTTTGGTGGCTACACCGCAAGCGTTGGTATGTTTCAAAATAGCAAATGTGGGTTGGTCATCTTTAAACTCTTTCATCAAACGCACCGCGCCATCCACATCCACTAAATTGTTGAAACTCAATGCTTTACCACTCAATGTTTCGAACATTTTACTTAAATCACCAAAAAAAGCTGCTTTTTGGTGGGGGTTTTCGCCATAACGCAATGGCTCAGAGTGCTGAATGGAATGTTTAAAAACAGCTTTAGTTTCTAATCCGATAATTTCAGCGTTATCTACTGAAGGGGTAGTTGCAAACCAATTAAAAATAGCAGAATCGTAGTGGCTGGAGACATTGAACGCTCTTTGCGCCAAAAGTTTCCGCTCGCCCATTTCAGTAAAACCGTTTTTTTCTTGCAAAAGATTTAAAAAGTAAGCGTATTCATCCTTGCTGGGTATGACGACCACATCGCGAAAATTTTTAGCCGCGGCACGAATCAATGAAATACCTCCGATGTCAATTTTTTCAATAATATCTTCCTCGTTTTTGGTTTTTTCAATGGTTTCCTCAAAAGGATACAGGTCAACAATGACAAGGTCTATTTCAGGAATATCAAATTTTTCCAATTGCGCTACGTGGTCTTCTTGCCGACGCGCAAGTATGCCACCAAACACTTTCGGGTGTAAAGTTTTCACCCGACCGTCTAATATAGAAGGATAGGTAGTCAAATCTTCCACCGCTTCACATTTGACACCGAGGCTTTCGATGAAACTTTGAGTTCCGCCGGTCGAGTATATTTTGACTTTTAAGCGGTCAAGTTCACGCACAATAGGGTCAAGTCCGTCTTTGTAATAAACAGAAATGAGCGCGGATTTTATCTTCTTTTTATACATTTTATGATAAATTGAAAGGATACAATTATTTGATAATCAATAAAAACGACTTGTGCCAAACGGAAGATATTTCACTCTGAAATGGAATTGTTTTGGCGGCGCAAAGTTATGTTTAAATTCAGGAATGACGAAGTTTCATTTAAAATTTAAAAACGCTATTTTGCACTTTATTTTTAAAAGAACCATATATATGACCATTAAATCCAAATTGCCCAACGTTGGTACGACCATTTTTACGGTGATGTCAGCACTTGCTGAAAAGCATCAAGCCATTAATCTTTCGCAAGGTTTTCCCAATTTTGATACGCCTGATGAGTTCAAAAGACTTGTTGCTCATTACATGAATAAAGGCATGAATCAATATGCGCCGATGGCGGGGCTGCCGATACTGAGGGGTAGGCTGGCGAAAAAAATCGAGAAAATGTATGGCACACAAATTGACCCCGCGACCGAAATCACGATTACAGCAGGGGGCACGCAAGCCCTTTTTACGGCAATTACCGCTTTCGTCCGCGAGGGCGACGAGGTAATTTTGATTGAGCCGGCTTATGATTCTTATGCCCCAAGTGTGGAATTGTGCGGGGGCATCATAAAACCTTATCGGTTATCTCCTCCACAATATAGTATCAATTGGGCGGATTTTAAATCATTGATATCGGACAAAACGCGGATGATTATCATCAATACGCCCCATAATCCAACGGGTAAAACATTGAAAGACAATGATTTACAAGAATTGGAAAAATTAGTAAAAGATACCAATATCCTTATTTTGAGTGATGAAGTATATGAACATCTCATTTTTGACGGGAAAAACCACCAAAGCGTGCTGCGCTATCCACAACTTTTTAAAAGAAGCATTGCCGCTTTTTCTTTTGGGAAAACATTTCACTCTACGGGTTGGAAAATGGGGTATGTGGTGGCACCAGAATATTTGATGTCAGAGTTTCGGAAAGTCCATCAATTCAATGTTTTTTCTGTCAATACACCGATACAATATGCGATCGCTGATTTTTTGGAAGATGAAAACACCTATTTATCACTACCGGATTTTTATCAAGCGAAACGGGATTATTTTTTACAGATGATGAAAAACAGCCGGTTCAAGCCGCTAAAATCGGAAGGTACGTATTTTCAATTGTTTAATTATGGGGCGATAAGCGATGAAAGTGATGTTGAATTTTCAAAACGATTGACCACTGAATTTGGCGTGGCAGCCATACCCGTTTCGGTATTTTATTCTGATAATTTTGATCACAAAGTGATTCGCTTGTGTTTTGCCAAAACGGAAGATACACTCGCCAAAGCGGCAGACCGATTGAGTCGAATATAGGATCTGTTCATAAAGAGTAAAGTCCCAAGACACCATTCTTTTTGGCAAAAAAAAGGTTGTAAAAGCTGTTTATTGCCCCCCCTCAGTATTTCATCGAATTTTAAATTAAAATGAGGGCGATATGTTATAATTTCGTATTGATTCAAACCTGTATAGACCATTAGATTCAATGAAAATGAGAAACTTAACCCTGCTTTTTGCTTTATTTCTGACTTCTATTTCATTCGCCCAAACGAAACTCTCTCCCGAAAAATTAGAAGCCTTGCGCGCCGAAATTATTTCAGAAGTTGAAAAACGCCACGACCAATCGGCTCAAATCAACGATATGCTTTTTAGTTTCGGCGAGTTGGGCTTTCAAGAAACGGAAACGTTCACCTATTTGACCCAATTACTGGAAAAAGAAGGTTTTACCATTGAAAAAAATATTTCCGGCATTCCTACCGCTTGGATTGCTAAGTGGGGCAGCGGTAAACCGATTATTGCTCTTGGTTCTGACGTAGATTGCATTCCGAAGGCATCGCAAAAACCCGGTGTAGCGTACCATGACCCCATTATCGAGGGCGCGCCCGGACACGGTGAAGGGCATAATTCAGGTCAAGCGCTCAATATTACTTCTGCACTGGTCATCAAAAAAATCATGCAGCGCGAAAAATTGTCGGGAACGCTTATGTTGTGGCCCGGTGTTGCTGAAGAATTGGTTGGGGCTAAGGCTTTTTACATTCGCGATGGGCATTTTAAAAATGTAGATGCCTGTATTTTTACTCACGTTAATAGCCAGTTGTCAGTCAAATATGGTGATGTCGGGCAGAATGGTTTGGTGTCCGTCAAATTTAACTTTGAGGGAGAAGCTGCTCATGCGGCTGCCAATCCATGGCGCGGCAAAAGCGCTTTAGATGGTGTAGAACTGATGAACGTCGGATGGAATTATAAACGTGAACACCTCCAATTGACCCAACGTTCACATTATGTCATCACAAATGGTGGCGATCAACCGAATGTTGTGCCTTCAAAAGCGACAGTGTGGTACTATTTCCGCGAACGCACCTACCCGCGCGTGAAAGAGCTTTTTGAATATGGCAAACAGATAGCGCAAGGAGCAGCGATGATGACAGGTACAAAAGTCACTTGGGAAATTGTCGGCTCGGCTTGGCCCTCTCATTTCAATAAACCCATGGCAGAAGTGGCGTATAAGCATATTCAGCGAGTGGGCATACCTCAATGGTCTCCCGAAGATCAGGCATTAGCGAAAGGTTTACAAGCTGAATTAGACTCGCCGGAAAAAGGTGGATTATCCGAGAAAATTGATACTGTGTTGGAAGTACGCACTTTTATGGGGGGAGGTTCAGATGATATTGCCGATATTTCATGGTCACTGCCAACTATCACATTGGGTTATCCTTCAAATATGCCCGGATTACCCGGTCATCATTGGGCAAATGCGGTTTCGATGGCGACGCCAATTGCTCACAAAGGCATCACTGCCGGCGCAAAAGTAGAGGCATTAACCCTTCTCGATTTGCTCAATGATCCAAAAATTATTGAAGAAGCTTGGAAATATTATACAACAGAACAAACAAAAGAGGTCAAATATGAGCCATTGATTGCCCCTTCTGACAAACCGGCTATCACGCTCAACACGGAGATTATGGCTAAATTTCGACCTGACATGAAAAAATACTATTATAATCCGGTCAAATACAAGACTTATTTGGAACAATTAGGTATCAAGTACCCGACTCTTAAATTAAAAGCAGTAGAAAAAACGGAGAAAACAGGAGGATAAAAAAACAACTCTCATAGGATTCGAAAACCTTATGAGAGTTGTTAAAGTACATATATTTTCAAAAGAAAAATTAGTGGTTATGACCACCTGCACCATGCACATGACCATGAGCCAATTCCTCAGCACTGGCTTCACGAACTGAATCAATATGACCTGTGAAATATAAATCAATACCAGCCATAGGGTGGTTGAAGTCAATTTTGACAGTAGTGGGCGTTACCTCCACAATAATACCTTGCATAGCATTACCATTTTCATCTTGCAAAGGCAATACTTCACCCTCGATAAAAATGTCATCAGGATTCATTTCGCCAAGATTGAAAGCGGCTTTGGGTATTTCGGTCATTGAATCTTCGTCGTATTCGCCATACCCTTCAGCTGCGGGAATACCAAAAGCAAATTCGTCACCCGCTTTCTTACCCATCAGATTTTGTTCGAAAAGTGGAATCATCATTCCGATACCATGAATATAACCCAATGGTTCACCCCCCTCAGTACTTTCAATAAGTTGACCGGCTGCATCTCCTTCGCGCAGCGTGTAGTGGCAAAGAACCACGGTATTATTGTCGATAATCATTAAAAATTGAATTAAAATGTTGAATATTATTAATTTATGAGGTGCAAAGGTAAAATTAATAAATTCTGTATCAAGATATTCTAAGTTATTTTTTTGAATTTTTACATTCCATTACAAAGCAACAACCTCAAATGTGGGTAGCTACCCGCGAAGGAACAAGCTGAGACATTTCATCGTCACCAAAAATTCGAGATTTTATGAAAAACCGCAAACCTAAAGGAATTTCGAGTGAAAAACTCGCCCCTCGCCCTTTGGTAACATCAATTTCGAGCTGGGTGTGTTTCCAATATTCAAATTGATCTTGTGACATGTAAAAATCACAGCCGTGTATTTCCCCAATCCATACATCGGTGTCACCGAGTATAAATTCGCCTTCCGTGAAACACATTGGGGCAGAACCATCGCAACAACCGCCACTTTGATGGAACATCAGGTCGCCATTTTGGGCGCGCAGCGTTTCAATGACTTCGGCTGCAGCATCTGTAACTATGACTCTTGGTATCATTTTAAAAAAAGCCAAGGGCATTTTTACTGTATGAAATCAACATATTTTTGTTTTGGCGGTAGTGAGCCAACATCATTTTATGATTCTCCCGTCCAATACCCGATTTTTTGTAGCCGCCAAACGGTGCATGAGCCGGGTAGGCGTGATAACAATTGACCCAAACGCGACCCGCTTTGATATGACGAGACACTTGATAAGCTTGGTGCATATCCCGAGTCCACACTCCTGCTCCTAATCCATAAAGCGTGTCGTTGGCAATTTCGAGCGCTTCTGCTTCATCTTTGAAAGTTGTCACACACACAACCGGCCCAAAAATTTCTTCTTGGAAAACGCGCATTTTATTATTGCCCTTCAAAATTGTCGGCTCGATGTAGTATCCACCGGCTAAACCTTCGTTATAGGCAGCTTTACCGCCGCAAAGAACCTCTGCTCCTTCTTCTTTACCGATGTTGATGTAGCTCAGTATTTTTTCGTATTGGTCGTTAGACGCTTGTGCACCCATCATTGTTGTCGGGTCGAGCGGGTGACCCAGTTTAATTTTTTTAGTGCGTTCTACGACTCGGTCAATGAAGGCATCAAAAATACTTTCTTCCACAAGTAATCGTGATGGGCAAGTGCATACTTCGCCTTGGTTCAAAGCAAACATGACAGCGCCTTCAAGACATTTATCGAAGAAATCGTCATCAGCGTCCATGATACTTTTGAAGAAAATATTGGGTGATTTCCCCCCCAATTCGAGTGTAACCGGGATAATATTCTGAGAAGCATATTGCATAATAAGTCTTCCGGTAGTCGTTTCGCCGGTAAAGGCGATTTTTGCAATGCGTGGGCTTGATGCTAACGGCTTTCCGGCTTCGATACCAAAGCCATTCACAATATTCAACACACCGGCGGGTAATATATTTTGAATCAATTCTGCTAACACTAAGATGCCAACCGGTGTTTGCTCAGCCGGTTTTAACACGATACAATTACCGGCGGCAAGTGCGGGTGCTATTTTCCAAGCTGCCATTAGAATAGGGAAGTTCCAAGGAATAATTTGCCCGACGACGCCCAAAGGTTCAGGAATATTAATAGAAACGGTTGTGGCGTCCAATTCCGCTACAGAACCTTCTTCCGAACGGATAACGCCCGCAAAATAGCGAAAATGATCAACGGCTAACGGTAAATCGGCAGCACGGGTTTCGCGAAGTGCTTTACCATTGTCCCATGTTTCTACCCGCGCCAAGAGTTCGAGATTTTGTTCTATCGCGTCCGCAATTTTGAGCAAGATATTGCTTCGCTCCGTTGCGGCAGTCACATTCCACTGAACCGCCGCCTCATGCGCTGCATCAAGGGCTAATTCAATATCTTCTGCCGTTGAACGCGCTACTTTTGTAAAACTTTGACCATCCACCGGAGAAATATTTTCGAAATATTCGCCGCGTACAGGTGCTACCCACTTGCCGCCGATAAAATTGTCGTACTGCTCCTTAAATTGAGGTTTTGCAAGTGCCGGATTTTCTTGTACTATTAATTCTGACATGACCTTTTATTGAGTTTTAATTATTGAAAAATAGTTTTGTAAAATTTGATTTTTGTAAAAATATATTTTACAACCATCTAATAACACAAAATTAAAGCAAAGTATGCGCGCCTCTTTGTACGATTCTCTCAAAATATAAAACGATTCTCTCAAAATGTCCGCAAGGATGTCCCATACTACCGAAAAGTTTGGTAAAGCACATTTTTTACAGTATTTTTGAACTGCTTATTTATCAAAGAATACAATTTATTTGGCAATTAATACAATAGAAGATATGCTCACCTCTGCTCATTTTGAACACCGCCGACTTGAATCTATGGTGGAAAATAGAACTGCTTATACGCTCAAACACGCTGAACTGAATGTGTACGAAACACACCTTTTAGCCGAGAAAATTGAACTTCAATTTGAAGAACCGGTATTGGCGAGCATGTTGCGAGGCAAAAAAGTGATGCACTTAAGAGGTGATAATACTTTTGATTTTTATCCGGGTGAATCTGTCATCTTGCCGGGAGGGGAGTTGATGAAAATCGACTTTCCGGAGGCGAGTATGCAAAATCCCACTCAATGCCTCGCGCTGAGAATTGACAATACTAAAATCAACAATGTTGTAGAATATCTGAACGACACTGAACCGCGCGTGGATAGTTCGACTGAATGGCGTTTCACAGACTATAATTTTCACTTTATGAATGATACGGCGGTTAACCAAATCATTGCCAGAATGATCTTTTTGTTCACTGAAAATCACCCTTCGAAGGATATTTTTGCTGATTTTATGCTCAAAGAATTGATTATCAGACTGATGCAAACTGAAGCCAGACACTTGTTTATGGACAATGCGCACATGCATCAAGATTCTTCTCGTTTAGCTTTCGTGGTGAATTTTATAAAAACAAATTTGCATGACCCCCTCAGTATAGAGATCCTGAGTCGGAAAGCCTGTATGAGCCAATCTCATTTTTTTCGTTGTTTTAAAAACGAATTGGGCATTTCTCCCGTTGATTATATCAATATTGAGCGCATCAAATTAGCCAAAACCCTATTGCGGAATCCGAAAAAAAATATCAATGAAGCCTGTTTCGAAAGTGGATTTAATAATATTTCGTATTTCAATAAAGTTTTCAAGCGTTTCATTAACCTAACGCCTAAGCAATACAAACAACAACAATCTGCATCATTGTGAAAATTTTAAGATATTAAGAATTGTTTTTTTTGAATTTTTACACGAATATGTTTACTTTCGCAACGCATTTCCGAAAGCGGTATGATTTCAAATTCAGAAAGGGGAGTTAGCTCAGTTGGTAGAGCGCTTGCATGGCATGCAAGAGGTCATCGGTTCGACCCCGTTACTCTCCACATTTTTTCTTGTAAACTATTGATTATCAATGGCTTATAAAAGCCAAAAGCCTTGCTGACGACATGTCAACAAGGCTTTTTTTTACCCCCTCAGTATATCCTTAATTCACCATTCGGAAAATGGGATAATAGACAAACTCGAATTGTAATAACGAGCGTCTCCTGTTACTTCTATATCAATCCAATCCGGTAATTCAAATTCCTTCTTTTCACTTATTGGCTCAATCTCGGCAACCATAAGTCCCTGATTTTTGCCTAAAAACGCATCTACTTCCCACGTTTTTCCGGCTATCGATTTTTAGCGCACTTTGGTTAAACATTTGACAATCCAACAATCCAACAAAAATTTCTTTGACTTATACCCCAATATATGCTTAAATTTGTAGCTTAACTGAACCATACTACTTGAATATCAGCTCCTCCCAATGATTCGCAAGTAAATGATATTGTTCAAAAAATACAAACACTCTGATTATTATGAAGAAACTCCTCACACTGTTACTGGTTTCAGCTTCCATATCTTCGTGTATCCCGCTTGTTAAAGAAGATAACTCAGGTGGAAATCCCACGCCGACCAATCAAGACGTTGCTTGGCAACCCCTCGGTACCGCCAACGCTGAGTTGTTGATAAAATCCATTCACAGCACCGCTACCGAAATGGATATTCTCACCAATAATCAATTGTTTCGCCTTGATGCCAACCTCAAATTGATTGAAAAGCGACCTCTTTTGGCTGACCGTCAAATATATGGAACGCCAGTTTGTGCGGATAATACCTTCTTGCGCATCACTCAAGGGAGCAACAATATGCAAGTGGTGGAATTTCATTTGATAAAAAACCCGGCAACTGTCAAAAAGTTTTTCACCTCTGAGCTTGTTGACCTCACTAAAAATGAATCTTTCCTCATTGATGTTTTTGCCCGTACACCCGGAGTTTTCAGCTCAGACGGCACTCAGTTTTTCATGCCGGGCGTCGTTTATCCGGCGTATAAGCCGACGGTGATGATTTTTGATATCATCCTGAATAGTCAAAAAACGGATTTTACAACGCTCAAGCTTGCTAAAAGAGTAGAAGTGCCTAATCTTTCAACGGATGGTAAAATCGAAGCCTGCCGCTATTTGAAAGGTAATCTTTACTTAGCAACAAAAGATGGGGGCTTTCGCATTACAAGCGACGGGCAGGTCAAAAAATTGTTCAATACATGGACTTTAGACTTTTTTGAAAAAGATGATAAACTCTATGCCAACGGAACAGATTTTAATCCCAATGACTTTTACACCTCTTCAGATAATGGACTGACATGGAAGAAGGTCGGCATTCCGGGATTGTTAAGATATGTAGAAACCACCAATGGGCAATTATTTCATCAAAAAAGTAGAAACTTGCCATACGATTTAGTGGATGCATCGCTCGCAAAAATAAAAACCATAGTATATGTCACTAATTTTCCTGAAAAGTCTGACAATTACTACGGCATTAACTTTTTTCAAAATCAGTATTTTATCAGCGCAGGCAATCAGATTTATTCTGTTAAAGAAATAAAAACAAAGTAAAATATAACAATTATGGCACGATAAAAGTGATTTTCTGTTGTCTATTTCCTTGCTGAATAGTCAATAAATAAAGTCCACTCGGGAGATTTTTAACATCTAAAGTATGTTGATTAGAATCTATTTTCTCCGTTTTTAAAATTTGCCCAAGCGTATTATAGACAGTGATTTGAGTGGTGGGCGAATAATCCATCAATTCGATAATTAAGTTATCGGATACCGGATTTGGATGTATGCGCGCAATTGTTTGATTGATTTCTGGCACTGCATTCACCAATTTATTCACCACATTGACAGCAATTTCATTAGTGATGATAGGAGGATTATAATCAAAATAAATACCTGCCTTGTTTTTCAAAACGCTCCCGATACTGAGCGGGGTCGTTTTTGTCTTAATATTAAACTTCACAAAGCCATGTGATTTTATTTCATTGGTAGTAGAATCCGGCAAAAGGATGCTCTTAAAAGTCCACACCGCTATCTTATTTTTTTCTAAACTAAATGAATACGGATGGCTCGAAGATATGGTATTTAAAGTGGCGGCATTCCATACATCATTGAGTGTATCGCGCACAACAACCGTAAAGGCTGTATCTGTACCCGTATTTTGAAAACGGATTAAAAATTCGTAAGACTCCACCGAGGGCAACACTTGGTTGCCCAAATATGCCCCTTTAGGGAAAACTTGCTTATCATTAGGGTCATAAGAACCTTTTATAACTTGACTGACACTGTCCACATTATCCACGATATGAGCATCTACTTGATTGTTTTTGAGGTCAACTTGGCTCATAAACGCAGCTTTTTTTCCCAATAAATTCACATCAGCATTGATACGCATCAAAATTTGATACCGCTTTACTTCGCCTACAGCCAAAGAAGGAATAGTCCAAGTCAATTGTCTATTGTTGTCTGAATCAACTATCGGATTGGTCCCAACAGTCGTTGCTGCATCGGGGTATATAAACTTAACCGTAGCCGGAACGGGAGTAGTGCCTCTATTCACGACATCTAACTGAAATGATGCTTCAAATCCCGGGCGAAAAGCCGTTTCTGCGGTCAGTTCGGTTGCAATATCACTGATATTGGGGATAGGTTTATAGCCTAAATTTTTTTCAATGGTGTTGCCATTTAAAGTGAAATTGACCGTGTTCGTGCTGTTTGTACTGCATGATTCGACATAATACTGAGGGGGGGTAGTCGAAACCGTATAATTGCCTGCTTTCAAATAAATAGCAAATTGACCGGAATCGGATGCGGAAACAAGGATATTGCCCGGGTTAATCTGTACGATGGCATTGCTCGCTCTCTTATCTGTAGCATCCGGTAAGCAGTTGTTATTGGCATCAACAAATACATTTCCTTTGAATTGACCACAGTCATTACAGGCAATCAGCAAGCTATCTTTTTTATATAAAATAATATTGGTCACAGCACTTTGTATCGGAATATTGAGCTTTGGAGCTAATGTAGTATCAATTTTAGTGTCCATGCGGTTGCCATAAAACTGATAAGTAACACCAGGCTTTTCGTTTACTTTTATGAAAAAACGACCCGTCGAATCAGTTTTATTATAACCAATTTGAGCGTCATCGGCATACTGCCCATATAACCGCTTTTCAGCATAAAAATTAGAATCCACCATGAACAATTCATAGTTTTCAATGGGTTCATTGGGTTGATAATAATTAAACACATAGCCGGAAACAGAAGAGGTTTTGTAATTTCTATCTTGTTTCCACCTGTTTCCGTTCAATGTTACAGTATCTACATTGGCTAATTGAACTGTTTTTGATTGCGAAATAAAAAAAGTTGAATCATAATACATGGGAAAAGTCGTCTGTGAAGCATTTTTAATCAAGTTCTCATCAATATTAAAGCGAACTTTTGCCGAATCCCTCATGGGCAATCTGACTTGATATTCTCCATATCTGTTCGCATTGACTCTTTTAACCAATCGCCAATCAACCGAATCTACAAGAGGACGCTGAAAGACTTCGACATTTAGGCTTGATGAAGCAGTTCGCCCTTTCAAAATTTTGCACGGTTGAATAATCGTACGGGTTGTATCATAAAAATTACAATTATAAAAACCGTCTCTTACAACTACCGTATAAATGCCATTACGAGCAGGAGACACGTCTTTAATAGCACCAACATTATCCGTTGAAGTAAAATCCAAATCAGAATCAGCGTTTTTCCAAGTATAACTCAAGTTGGCATGAAATCCCCCTTTTGACAGCGCATCGAGTGTAAAATGGTCATCAAAATCATTGC
>JANPGW010000233.1:0-2789 GCA_031424115.1 Saprospiraceae bacterium
ATTTTAAGCATATTTAATAAATCTGGCGATACTTTTTGCCATGTATTGGCTGGCACTTTTGAGAGCAGACTTATCTCACTCGTTTCAAAATAATCACTAAATATAGTATTTAACATATCGACTCGTTGATACGCTTTTTCAACAGCTTCATTCAATTTTAAAGAATCCGATGCATAAGCCACGATGATAAAAGGCGACCCCATTTTAGGGCGTTGAAAGGTATATTTTCGACTTTGAGCCGACATCGAAAAGACAATAAACAGGTAAAATATACTTAAAATATGGTTTTTTTTCATTGATATATGGAAAATTATTGATTTATCACATGAGGCACAAAGAAGCATATAGGCTATAAAATATGTCTCTTTGTGCGCCATGCAGTAAATTTAAAAACTATAACGCAATGTACCATAAACATTTCGCCCAGCCGCATGGATTCCAGAAGCAAATACACGATATTGAATATCTGCCATATTTTCAACACCTAATTGAACTTTTAAGCCATTTATGACCTCATAACTTGCTCTAATATTCATTGTCCACCAGGCAGGCATACCGTCTTTAGTGGCATAAGCTTCATTGTCTTCGGCATTGATCAAATAATCTGCAATTCGTTTCCAACCATTATAATTGATAAAAAACTCTGCATTTAACTTGTTTTTAGCATATTGCACGCCCAAACGGCCATAAGAGGGTGGAATATGGTCAAGCGGTGTCTTTTTACCATCACTTGTATTAATTCTACCTTTTGTGTAATTATAAGAAGCCGACAAAGTTAACTCCTCAGTAATTGTAGCCTTCAAACCTGTTGAAAATCCTAAAATAGAAGCTCTTTGTTGATTTTGTGGAGCAAAAACGGCACTTTTTACACCATCATATAAAATGGAATCTTGTCCATTGTATTGAAATTTACCTACTACAATGGCATCACTGTACGCTGTTGTGAAAAAACTATTTTCCCAAACAATTTTATCGGATAAGTTAAAAGTCAAACCAAAATCCAAGTTATAGGTCTTTTCAGGCTTAATATCTGCATTCGGAATCACCACTGAGCCTTTTTTAGTATCAAATACTTTAGTCAAATCATCTACATTTGGCACTCGATAACCAGTCGAGCCCAATAGCGTAGCGCGAACTGCTTTAATCGGCTCATAGATTAAACCAAAATTACCACTCCAACCCAGCACATCTTGCTTGGCTTCTGTAAAAGGAAACTTATAAAACGCCTGACTGACAAAAGTTGATTTTTGATTAACCTTTGCGAGTCGAACACCATCATTCAGAGTCAACCCCTCAGTAATTTTCCATGTATGCGTGGCATAAACCGCAATATTGGACTGATTATTATCGCCATCAGGATAACGAGTTGAAGCAGCTGTCACTGTACCAGTCGTCACATTCACTGCAGAAGCTGTTGATTTGACAGTTCCATATTGAACATCAAACCCCACCCGTAGGTCGTGGGTCTCATTTTTACGTTGAAAATCAAGCGTTGTGCCCAATACAGACACATTTTCGACGCGGCCTGTGCGATTTGCACTGCCAAAACTACGCGTATAACGGCTTTCTTGAATGTCCTGATAATTAACATTTAGTTTCATATTATTAAAAAAGCCAAAGTCTTGAATATTTAACACATAAGCCGCCAATAAACGTTGCTGAGGTCCATAATACCAATCGCCTTGGTTCAACCCCGCCCCTTTTGGGTCAGTCAACCGGTCATAACGAGGAAGATTCGACGTCGTTGAAAATTGTACATTCAGAACATGAGAAACATTTTCCCTCGTTTTTATCAGGAATTTTTGCAAAAAATCATACTGTTTATAGCCACTGAACTTTTGAATATAGGGGTCGTCATTTTTTACCAAAGAATCTTTTCCATTGATAAATTGCTGATAATTCTTTCGCAAACCCCATAAAGTATCCAAGGTTTGCGTTTTTTTACCCATTCTTAAATCACCAAAATCACTGTAGGTAAAAGAGGTGAGTGAACCTAATTTTTTCAAACCAAGATTGAGATCTAAATGAGCTGTTTTTTCACTATTGGCTGAACCGTAGCGGACATAAGCGTTACCGCCTATTTTATCTAAAATCGGGTTTTTGGTGTGTAGATGCACCACTCCACCAAGAGCATCAGAGCCGTAAACAGTGGACGAAGGTCCTTGTAATATTTCCAAACGTTCTAAAATACTTTGGTCAGTCGTCATCACATTTTGTAGATGTCCTGCCCGATAAATCAGATTATTCATCCTTACGCCATCAATAACTAACAAAACTCGACTCGATTCGAACCCCCTCAGTATCGGGCTGCCACCGCCTTGTTGACTGCGTTGAACTAACACAGCACCTGATTGTTGCAACAAATCAGCCGTCGTTTGGGCATTAATTTGAGCGATACGACCGGCTGTTAAAATATGAACCGACTGTGCCACAAAACGTTTATCTTCAGCTACTTTATTAGCAGAGATAACGACAGTTTCTAATTGTTTTTCAGTAAGACTATCTATTGATTGAGAATATAAACTATTGAAAAACAAAACTATATGCATAAATAAAATTACTAATTTTTTCATAATAAAATCGTTTAAACACCGCACACTATTCGCGTACAGTATCATGAATGTTAAGTAAAAAAAGCAAAAATTAGGCTAGTGTCTCATGCACTAAATAGCTAATGAATCAAGCCTTACAAGGTTTCCCGTTGTATGTCCACTTAAAGGGTTTAGCTAATACGATGTTAAAATATTCAATAAACTTATTTATTTGGAGTTTTAAATCGTCTTTTGATT
>JANPGW010000234.1:0-12430 GCA_031424115.1 Saprospiraceae bacterium
TTTGGGAAATGATAAAATTTTATTTTACTGATAACCAATCGGTTATCAAGTTATCAGATTTTTTATGCCTCATAAAATGGGCTTTCTAAAATATCAAAAAAGGTAAAATTGTTTATTTTAATATATTATTTTTGTTATACCGACATTAAACATTTCCTGGCAGATAAACACATCAGTATGCAAGATTGTCACTAAAAGGAGGTTCAAT
Organism: Saprospiraceae bacterium; assembly: GCA_031424115.1. Taxonomy (GTDB): domain Bacteria; phylum Bacteroidota; class Bacteroidia; order Chitinophagales; family Saprospiraceae; genus JAAFJT01. The sequence goes on from JANPGW010000234.1 coordinate 209, forward strand.
TAATTTTGAACCTCTTATTTCTTGAATTCCAAATCCTGTCCTTTCCCCACGCCATACTGAGGGGGTATCTTCACCCCATGAAAAACATCCTTATCATCATCACCGCTCTATTTTTCGGCAGCTGCCTCACCGATGCCAAGTTGGCTCGGCTGTGTCGAGAGCGTTTTCCGAACCGCATCACGGAGGATTCTACGCGGGTGGACTCGGTGCGCGCGGCGAGCGTTACCACGCCTTTGCCACCCATCAGCCGGATAGTCAATTGTCCGGCGTCGGAGGTGCCGACTACTATTGAGGTGGTCGTATCCGGCGGCACAACCATTGTTGACACCTTGTGGGTGTATCAAACACGGTACAGAACACTGTATGACAGTGCCACCATTTTTAGCCTCAAAGACAGTTTGTTGTCAGCCGTGCGGAAAGCGGCAAATGATGCTGCAACGATTGAAGCGCAGCGGAAAGAATTGAAAGAGAAAGCGCAAAAAAATCGGCGGCTCTGGATAGGTATCACCGCCTTGTTGCTGCTGATGGGGGTGTACATCGGCTGGAAGCTCTCCCAACGCTTTCCTAAAAACCTGTCCTTTTTCACTCGCCTACTGAGGGGGTAGATTTGTGCTTTAATTATACGCCTGTTAACCCCAAAAAACATTTTGAATGGAAGCTCTCATCACCTGGATCACTGAGCAGATCATGCAGCAAGGTTTGTCAATGTCGCTTTTGGCATTGGCGGTGTATTATTTCAACAAACGCCAAGGTGTTTTGGAAGCCAAATTGGAAAAGGCTCAAGTTGAAATAATTAATTACCTGAAAGAAGACCGTCAATCGCTCATCACCCTGATGGATGAAAACAAAGACGTGATGGCTCAAACCAAGGACGTCATGAAACGAATCGAATTCCGTTTAACCACCGCTTAAATTTCAGATTTCCCCCGAGTACTCGGGGTCAGATTTCACAGATTTCAAATTTCTAACTCTAAAAAAAGAATTTCAATGAAAAAATTATGTTCTTGTTATTGGTAATGTTCTGTTTGACGGTCGTTCCTTACGCTCAAGAGAGTGTTACTTGTGTATTAGATACGGTATTGAATCCACCAAAAGCGAGCAGCTTTGCTACCATCGTGGAGGCTTTCACGGCATATCAAACCTATATTGCAGGTGTGTTGGTTTTCCTATCGGTTTATGTGGCACAATGGATTCCGGGCCTGGCGAATGTTTTGAGTTTCGTCAAACCTTACTTTCGGGTAATTGCCATTGGTGGGGCTATTTTATGGGCTTTAATCAGTTGGGGAAAGTTACATGATACTCAGGCGAGCTTTAGTTTTATCCTTTCGAATGTGATTTACATTGTCCTGAATCTCTTAAAACCTTTACCCACGCCGCCAGCGCAAGAGTTGTTCGTTAATCGTTATCCGTTAACCGATAACGATTAACGGATAACGATTAACAAATAACGAATAACAAATAACAATTAACGAATAAAAAAGCGTGCATGATTTTTGTGTCAAAACAAAAATATGCACGCTTTTTTGTATTTTTGTTTTTTCAATACATAAATGCTTTAACATGAACATAAATAATCCCACTATTTTGTTAGGCATCATTTATTTAAAGCCCGATTTGCACGATTTTGTGGTGAAAAGGGAGAATTTAGACGCGGATAATCCTGTGCTGGACTTGAGGGGTAGGAGCGTCATCAAACACGAATTGAGGGCACTTTGTCAAACCGTAGATGAGCTGAATTACTACGACGTGAACAAAAGCAAATATAGCCGACACATCCGGTTCATACCCGATTACAGCATGTCGAAAATGAGCAAAATATTTTTGGATGGCAAAGCCACCGCTCATTTCAACCGCTTCCTATTTCACCTGCGCAATGAGATTGCGCACGAATACGCCGAGATAGCCATGAATGTCTATCAGACCCCCAAAATCAAATCTTTTCAACAGTTTGTTGAAAAATACAAAATCGGCAACGATGAGTTCGATTATGAGCATCTGCGCCGCGATGTGTCGCGCATGAACGAAGCCCGCAAACGTCCCGCGAAACAAAAATAAAATCCTGTCCTTTTCCTCGCCCACTATCTGTGATATGTTTGCAAGCATGTTAAATGGATTGTCCGCTGCTATCACCAAAACCCAAAGGGGCCGTTATGTAAAATTAGAATATGCCGAAGTGTCGGGCATCGAAAAATTTGCGCGCATTGCTGCCAATGGGGTAGTGGTGACCCAACCCGTTTTTAATGCCGGTTACGCTTGGCGCAATATGCCACTCAACCACAGTGCTATCAACAGCTACTCGATACAACCCAAGGAAACGCCCCAAGGGATTTTGTACGAAGTCACGCTCAATGGCACAACGCCCAAAGTGGATGGCGCCACCCAAGCCGAGTTTGGCAATATGATGCCGCCCAATGGTTTTGTGGTAAAAATCACAACACCGGACAAGCTGATACTACTGATCAGTGTGTTGGAGTTTCCGGCGGAGTTTTTTTTCACCGTCTCCGGTGGTGATGCCGAAACAAGCCTAAGCCGTGTGACGTGGCAATTCAAAGCGACACTGCCTTTTCCAATTGCTCAAATGATATCGTAAAATATGCTGACCTATCAATCATTACTCACCGCCCCGCTTGCCATCAGTGACGATGGTAAAGATTTATTGTTGCCCATTTTAGCCAAGATACTGAGGGGGGAGAGTTTTGACGTGGAAACGGTGCATGAAGATAAACCCAAAGGCTACTATGGTTTCATTGGCGAAAATTGCGTAGAGTCTGAATATGTAGAGAATCTACCCAATCAAAAAGGGTTAGCCTCTTACAACATCAATGGTGTCATCAATAACGAAAATTATTATTACAACATGAGCAGCACGGTCGCACTCAGAAGGGCGATGCTACATGCTGAAAATAATGCTTCAACGGTTGCTCATTTTCTGAATTTTTCAAGCCCAGGAGGTGATGCTACCAATATGATGCCGACGGGCGAATTCATCAAAAACCGCATCAAAAAGCCCAAAATTGCTTTTATTTCGGGGGCTTGCCAATCCGCTGCTTATTGCCTTGCCGCTTCGTGCGATATGGTCATTGCCAATTTTAGAACGGATAGGGTAGGGTCAATCGGTATCGTCACGACGCTCAAAGATATGAAAGCCTATTACGAAGCGCAAGGCATCAAAATGATTGAAATCATTTCTGATTTATCGCCCGACAAAGGCAAAGAAGCTGAACAAGCATTGAATGGCGACACCCAGCCCTACAAAGATGCTTTTATCAACCCCCTCGCTCAAGCATTTATTGATCATATCGAAAAAGTTCGTCCGGCTACAATCGGGCAAAACGTCACGACAGGAAGAAGTTATTTAGCCCAAGATGGCGTTGCCAACGGGCTCATTGATGGCATCATGTCTTACGAAGATGCTGTCTTGCAAGCCTTTGACATGGTGAGACAGTTCGCGAAACCAAACCGTATTATTCCAAACCCAATTTATTACTCGAATATGAAAATCTTCGGAATTGATTTCTCTGGTGAGAAAACAGACAAAGGCGTGGTTGTTTCTACGGAAGCCTACGCAAAATTAGAAGCAAAAGCCGCTGAAATTGCTCAAACAGAAGCTAAAGAAACGGCACAAGCTGAAAACAAGCCCCTTTTGGAAGCGATTGATAAACTTATCCAAAAAGTAGAGGCTCAGGACAAAACTTTAGCCGACCTAAAAAAATGGCAAGATGAAACCCCGGCAACATCGGTGGCAGCGGCTCAAAACCCTCCGGCGACCGCAGAAGAACCCCAAAAATTGACTGCTTGGCAAGAGTTCAACCGCACCTATGCTCAGGAGTACATCAACGGCACAGCGAAATAGAAAAAACGCTGCTTTTTAACCCCATTTAATAATTTTTTAAGCCCATAACCTCAATTATGCCAGCTACTCAAATCAGTAAAGAAACGGCACTTGCCAACGCCATCAATGCCTATATCGTGGATATGGCGCAAGAATGGCAAACCCCTATCAAAAACAGTTTGGAAATCGAAACCATGATTGATAGTGTGTATTGTCTGGAAACGTACGCCGAACCCAACGTCGATTTTAAAAACCTGATTCAAGCCTATCAGGGTGGTTTTACCCCATCCGGTTTGGTGCATGTGGGTGCTCATTCGAATAAGTTGCAAACCATGAAAACGGATTTGGAATTCAATGAAGAGCAATTGGAAAAATTTGGTAGTTCTCAATTCCCCATCTACCACCCTGCTGGTGATGCCACCTTAGAAGACAATCAATTCATTCAAAAACTCTTGAATGAACATTTTTTTGAAGGTTGGATAGATGAAATCAATTTGGTCAGTATCAAAGGTGTTCGGGTCGCGCCGACGCCCGGCACTGCCGGCACGGTGTTAGGCTCGGTAGATGGTTTCGAAAAAGTCTTTGCAGACCTCAATACGGCAGGTGACTTGAACACCATCAACACCGGCGCCATCACTGAAGCGGATATTTACGACCAGATTCAAGCGGCTTTGGATGCTATTCCGAAAGTTATCAGCCGCCAAGGGGGCTGTATTTATTTGTCACCTACTCAAGCCGTTTGGTACAGCCGCGCTTATAAAGTGGCTCACCCGCGCTCAACGGCAGTCGTCAACAATGCAGAAGGCACTATTTTGACCATTGATGAATATCCGAAATTTCAAATCAAAACCCTCACTGAGCGCGAAGGTGCTAACACGGTGTGGATTGACATCAAATACCGTGGCAAAACCAACATGATTACCCTCAAGCACAAAGTCAAGTCTGACATGCCAACACTTCAAGCTTACCCAAGACCCCGTGGCTTGGATTTGACCTCGTCTTGGCATCGCGGCTATGGCATCCGTCGCTATGAGTTTACCTATGTGACGCGAACCGCTTAAACCAAACCCGTGCCACCGCTTCAAAGCGGTGGCACGGATATTACTCAATTAAAAAAAAATTATATCGTGAAAGCAACAATCAAAGCTCAAGATACCAACGGCAAAGAGCAAAAAGTGCAGATAGAAACGGATTTTCCAAAAATGAAAACCACCACAACCAAAGGTGTGTATGTCATGGAAGACCTCTTGCAATACGCTGAAACCGGAAAACTCACTGATGAGATGAACAAAAGAAGCCCGGCACTCACGACAATGAAACAAGCAGAAGCCGTTTCCATTGTGGTAGATGCTTTGGCAGCCGATTCAGAGTACATCAAAGAGGTGTCTGCCAAAACGTCCAAGGCTGCCAAAGAGGAGGATATTTAAACGTTTTATTGCGGTGTTGAAAAACTCAAAACGCCTCATTTTTAATTTTTAATTTTCAATTGTAACTATCCATGCCACAATATAAAAATCTCAAAAAAACAACGGGTTGCAAAGGCAAAAACGGTACGGGCATTGAAGTCCTGATCATTGATGCCAACGCCGTTGACGGTATGCCACTGACGGTGTATGACAAAAACATGGGCATCACGCAAAACTACCAGCCGGTTCCGGGCGATAAAGTCAAATTTGCGGATCCTTTTGTGCTGAAAACCATCAATAGCGTGGCGCAAAAATTCGCCAAATTCAACATTGTTTTTGATTCCGGTGATATGGAGTTTGAAACCGTTGGCGACAAAGGCTACCGCTCATTGGCTAACAAAATGATGGGCGACATCTCCAATGCATTCGACCCGGGTGTATTAGAATGGATTCAGGACATCGTGGATTCTTGCGGCTCTATCGTGTTGGTGGATTTGCCGGAGTTCGATGCTTATGGTGTCTTTGGCTCAACCGCTCGCCCCGTAGAAGTGACGTTTAAAGCCGCCAAAGGTAAAAAAGCCGGTGATAAAAACGCCGCTGCCATCGAAATCGCCGACGAAAGCGGTTTGGTGATGAAGCTCTACCCGAAAGCCTTAGGTGTGACGGTCATGGCTGACTAAAAGCCCTCATTATTTACCCTCATAGTATGTTTGAAACGGGCTGCTGCTTATTCACAGCAGCAGCTTTTTTTTTCATTTTCAACCTTTAACCCTCCAATGGATTTAATAAAATTACCCCAAGAGGTAGCCCAAGACTTTGATTTGGTTCAACAACCGCCCCAAGACACGCTGTATTTCGGCTCGGAAGTCGGTCAGGTGAATTTTTCTAAAATCACCCGCTCACAGGCTGTCAAGCTCGTCAAAATTGGCAGCCCATATCTGAAAGCCAAAGCCGCCAAGGAAGAAACGGTTGTTGCGAAGCCTAAATAACCTTATTTGTGAGAGTCTTAACAGACTCTTAAAATCAACCACTAAAAATCATTCTCCAACCTATTCCATGACATTCACCACCATTCGTTCTGATTTCATCGTTCGGTTTGATGTTTTTGCCTCCCAAAAACACAAAGCCCTCATATTGGCGGCGATTGGGGACAGAAAGACCGGGTGTTATGTGTATTTGGATGCTGATGATACCCCGTTGTACGTCGGCAAAAGTTCGGATTTGGTGAGCCGTTTGAAGCAACACGCCACGCCCAAAGGCATTGAACCCAAAATACCCCACTGGAAATACCTCGGCATCATTTTCAGCGATAATCCACACCTGACGGAACAAGAACTGATCCTGCAATTGCAACCCACTTTAAACATTCTAAGTAAGTAAAAATGAAAGAATTACACATTGATATGCCGATGCTCCAAAAGAAATTGGTGGGCAAAATTTACGAGAGTTGGGAAGAAATGACTTGGCAATTGATTACCCACGTTTTGCGGGTGTTCAATGCGCCCATGCCGCAATGGTCAGCTGAGGAGGCGATGCACTGGCAAAACATGCAAATCCTGAAAGCCATCAATGGCTGGACGGATGCGGATTTGAAAGCCTGGCGAACCGCCACGGTTTTGAGCAATCAAGATGTGGATATGCTCACCGCTCAACAGATTTGGCTCAAAGATTTGGATACTATTTTACACCAAAGTGTGCAGTTTGCTTTTCAACCTATAACGGAAAATACGGAAAACAAGCGAGTTTTGAGCCAAACGCTGTATAAAAATCCGCTGCCTGTCATCAAAGTAAAAGCCAAATCCGGTACATTTCAAAAATGGTTTGCTGCGTATTCCGATGCCGAAAATCCTTTTCGGGATTGCACACTCTACGAATTGGGTCGCATTTTTACGCTCTATGAGCAGTTCAGAGAGTCCGGCGAAGAGACGCATTTCTGTGAGTTGTTGGCTATATTGTATCGCCCCGAAAAACCCCGAAAAGACCGACAAAATGACGACTCGGACGATATGCGCCAACCGCTCGAAAGTTCCGTCAAAAAAATGCGGGTTCGAATCGCCATTGTCCGGGATCAAATACACCCCTCAGTCAAAAAAACCATTGAGCTGCATTTGACCAGTGCCATGTCCCGCTTTGCCGAATTGTACGCCTCAGTATTCTCGAAGAAAAAAACAGCTGCCGACAAAAAAGGCGATTTCTTGGACTTCGTCTTGGAACTGGCGGATTATGACCCCCAAAAATCGGATGATTTATTCAAAAGGTCTGCCCACGATATGTTTGAACTGGCGGAAAGGCTTATTAAAAGAGTGAAAAGTGAAAAGTGACCCCGAGTGCTCGGGGGAAAAGTGAAGAGTGAAAACTAAAAACTAAATGGAAGATACTATTAGCCTGAGACAGTGCATAGATTGGATGGATGCCGGGTTGCCGTTTTCATTCATTTGTTGTTCATACGATGAGCGGCGACCTAAAAAGTCGGGCAAATGGATAACAGGCGGGGAAGCGGTGTCTATTCATGCCCAAACCGTGTCACCGCTCCCAACCGTGTCACCGCTCCCAAGCGGTGGCACGGATAACCCAAGCGGTGACACGGATACGGATAATCGCCGAAACCCTCGCCACCGCTATCATTTTACCCGAAATATTCGCTTTTGTGTGGGGTCAAAGCCAGTGGGTTTACCCCTCAAAATACACCTTGATTTGTTGACCCGATTTAACGGTAAAAAAGTACTATTGCCATGAGCAAAAAGCCCCAATCCATAACCCCCAAACCCCAATCCTTTCAACCCATCTTGGAAATGATTGTAGAGAGCAATCCTTCGGGTGTGGGTGCTACGGTCACGATGCCAAGCGCATCGTTTTCAGGTAAAAAATCGGACGCTTTAGAGATGCCCGCCTCCGCTGCCGCTTATGCCAAAAGCGATGGTAAAGGCTCGGATAGATATGCTAAATGGGATTGGAAAAAGACAATTTTGGACAAAATCGAAAAAGAACCCATGGCGGCAAGTGCCATCGAAAATAAAGCTTTTGCCCTCTTGGGGCAAGGCATTATGTATGTCCGAAAAGCAGATATGGCAGCGGGAGCAGTGAAACGCCATTACGACCCCGAAATAGACTCTTTTTTGCGGCGCAATGCCATCGAAACCGATTTTTTGCAAGCCCAGGCTTTTGATATGGCGGGGTTGTACAACAATTTTTCGCAAGCGGTTTTCAATGTGTCGCGCACCAAGGTTTTACAGCTCAAACATTTAGAATCGGAGTATGCGGCGGTCTCCAAATTCAACGAACAAAAAAAATCGTTGGATAGACAATACCTCTATTATTCAGGTGAATTTGCGCGGCAATTGAAAGACGCTGATTTGGATGACTCCAAAAAAACAACCGTTTTAGACCTTTTTGACCCGCTGAATTGGCAGTTTTACCCCACTGTTTTGAAGAAAAAAGCGGCATCTTTTGGTATGCACAACCGGATTAAAACAACCCGCAGTTTCTTTTATGCCACGCCCATCCACTTGGGTTTGTTCCGAGATAAAGGCTGGGTGGACAATAATATTGTGGTGCCGGAAGTGGTGCATGCCATGAGCACCAACCAAATCAGCTTGAAATACATCATCTACATTTCCATCGAATATTTTGAAGCCTTGTATGGTAAAGCGGCTTGGATCAAATTCACACCTGACGAACAAAAAGCCAAATTTGAAGCCTTGAGAAAAGACATTGAAGACAAATTGGTGGGCACTAAAAATGTGTTCTCTTCGCTGACTTTGATGTGTGACCGCGATTTTCAAGGCAATTTGCGGAAAACCATCGTCGTAGAAGCGATTGACGACCGCGTGAAATCCGACAGTTGGGTGCCGAATGCTGACCATGGGAATCAAAACGTTATTCGTGGTTTTAATGTGCCGACCTCCATGTATGGCTTGTCGAACTCGAATGTGCGCATGAACACGCAAAGCGGCAGTGCCAACCGCGAAGGCTTCAATAACATGGTGACGCTGAACACACCCGTCCAAAAACTGTTGCTGGCGCCGCTTCAAATTGCGGCGGATTTTAACGCTGCCAACGGCTGGAGCAATTGGGATGTGCAGTTTTTTATTGATGACATCACCCATACCACCATCAATAACCAGGAAACAGGTATTCAAAAATCGGACAATTCTATAAATATTCAACAATGATAACAACGATTCAAGACCTCCGAAAATACGTCAGTCAGTTGTCGTCAGGGGTCACATTTAATGATATTGAAGCCGATGTTCGCACGGCGCAAAGGACGTTTATTGACCCCCATTTCGGGGCAACTTTTCCTGATGCCGCTCCGCAGCCAATCAAAGATCTTCTGAAAGAAGCCGTTGCCAATTTCGCGGTACACCGGTTCAGCCTGAAAAATGCCGTGCAACTCACCGCTTCGGGGATGCAAAGCGTATCGAATGACAATTTTCAATCGGCAGCCAAATACGATAAATTCAATTTTCGGGATATACTTTGGTCAACGGGTTACAGTGCTTTAGAAGCCGCTTTGCATCTGTCCATTCAAAATACCGCCTTTCAACAGACCCCTCAGTATCAAGCTGCCACGGCTCGCCTGCTCAACTTTACGGTCGAAATAGACAGTTATCGGTTGGATTTTGAAACGTTTCAGCCGCTCAAAAAGCATATTGCCTTAGTTGAAAGACAAATGCTCAAACCGCTTTTGGGCGCGCTATACGACGAGCTTTTGGAGAAGCAATACAAAACTGAAAACGGTTTGAATCCACTGAAAACCGAATTGTTGGGCTTGGTACGCGATGCGCTGGGGCAATACGCCATCGAGTTGGCTTTTGAGCAAAACGTGGTCTCGATTGTGGGTCAGCAAGTCAGTATCAAAATGCTCGACACGCAACACGCAACCCTCAATACGCAACCCCCAAACCTTGACCTTTACACCCTCGCCATGAAAACCAAAGCGGATTATTCTGCCCGATATTTTTATGCCCTGCATGATTTTTTGACCCAAAATGCCACGGCTCTCAGTTGGACAACACCAACCGAATCCGTTGCCCCTCTATCCACCGCCGAGCAAATCGGCATTAAAACCCTTGGCTAACATGTTAGATAAAAAAATTTTTCAGCAAACGTATAAATGGGAAAAAGGCTTGGTCAACGTCGAACACGATAAAGGCGGCTTGACCAATGACGGTATCACCTACAAATTTTATGTGGCTTGGTGTTCCGTTGTTTTGGGATTCCCGCCCAATTTGAAACATTTCAAAAAAATGACCATGACGGAAAAGCGCAAGTTTTATAACCACATTTGGGAGCGTTTGATGTTGGATAAAGTCAAAAATCCGGTCGTCGCGGCGGTGTGTTACGATTTTTGTTTCAATTCTGGATTCGCTAAAAGGGAGATTCAAGAAGTATTGCAGGGGTACGGCTACACCTTGGCAGCGGACAATATTTTTGGGCCTATCACGATTGGGGCTATCAACCGAGCCATTCAAGAAAAAGGGCATTTGGTGGTGAGTTTGGACATTCTGAATGCCCGCCAACAATACGTTCAAAGCTTGGTTGACCGCGACGCCACGCAAAGCAAGTTCCTGAAAGGCTGGACAAACCGAATCAACGACTGGAAAGATTTTGCGATGGATTGGGTTTTTTGAAAACACATAGGCACATAGGACACAAAGCTTTAAACTAATTGATTTTCAATTATTTCTATGTGTCCTATGTGTCTATGTGTTGATAAATTTTATAGAAATGGATACATTCAACACCTTCGAGCACCAACAACGCTTCAATCAAGCCGCCATCGAGTGGGGGCGCATGACCAAAACCCAATTTTTGTATCAGTTGCGGTCATTGCCTTTCAAAGAAAGGTTGATATGGAAAAAGCGCGACAGCAAAGATATACTGAGGGGGAGGGTCAGCATCGGTTTTAAAAAGTTTTATGGCGATATTGTGCGCGTAAAATGGCCCTTCGCCAGGCACGGCATTTTTCAGGAGCACGGCGTCGGGCGCGGCAGAAAAAAAGGCAGCGGCAAGGAAAAACCCATGCCCTGGATTGCAAAAACTTTGGCAGCCCAAACGCCGCTTTTGGCTGAAAAGCTCAAAGAAGAGGCAATACAATCGTTGGGTTTGGTGATTCAGATAAAAGTGAACGGCATTTTTGAGTTGAAACTTAAATAAAAAAAACCGATTGAAAATTACTCCAATCGGCTTAAAAAAGCAATAATAATAACATGTTGAAAAAGACAAATAGCATACCAAAAGACACACAACAAAGCTGTACAGATGGCTTATATTTTTTTACATTTTTTGAAATACTTTATCCAAAACGGGGCAAAAAAAAACCGATTAGTTGTCATACTAACCGGTTTTCTCGGAAAAAATGCCAGAACTTTAACTCATGAAAAAAATCAAATCGAGAAACAAATAAAATAGTTTCACAGATAGTTTGCTGTTCAATCATTCTTTAATTCATGCCGAAGTGAAATACCAATATTGAGCCAAAAAAAAGCCGATTAGCTTTTACACTAACCGGCTTGTCCAAACAAATAAACACAAAAATTGAGCAAATGTAGGACTAAAAAAAATTAAAAGCAAATGAAAACAAAAAAAAAACCGGTCAACTTAAAAGCTGACCGGTCTATGAGTAAACACAAAATTTTCAAACTTTTGTTTATTTGTTTGAAAGCACAATATTACTATTTTTTTTATATTGAAAATATTTTCTATTAAGATTTTTTTAAATTTTTTTAATACCCCAAAAAAGTTATAAAAATCATGGCTGAAAAAGTAGAACAACGGTCGGTTTCCGTCCGCATTGACGGAAAAGAAGTTGAAAACTCTTTGAAAAAGATTTCGAAAGCTACCTCCGATTTGTATCAGGAAGTGAGCAAATTGCCCCGTGGCACGGAGGCATATCAAGACAAACTCCAAGAGTTGCAACGCAGCCGCGCGATTCTGGATGAGCATAAAAAAGAGGTGCAAGGCATTGAGCAAGCTTGGTAC
>JANPGW010000235.1:0-6873 GCA_031424115.1 Saprospiraceae bacterium
GTTATAAAACATGTCAATACCTAAGGAACCGCGGCAGTTAATGATTAACTTGATGTACCTCGTACTGACCGCGATGCTTGCCTTGAACGTATCGGCTGAGATTATCAATGCTTTCTTCTCATTGAACAAAGGGATTCAAGACTCAAATGTCATCGTTTCTAAATCTAATGGTGATATGAAAGATGCTATTGATAAACAAGCTGGAACAGATCCTGCTAAATATGCAAAATATAAAAGCCAAGCAGATAAGGTTATCGAAATTTCTAAAGAGTTTGAAGCATACATCTCTGGCGTAACGAATGAATTAGTAACGGCTGCGGGCGGGCTCGATCCTAAACACACTGATGGTCGTCCTGTCAAGTATAAAGATAAAGATATCCCCACCCATCTTTTCTTAACAACTGCTGGTGGTAAAGGCAGAGGCGGTGAAATCGAGAAAAAAATCGGTGAGACAAGGGCTAAATTCTTAGAGGCTATCGAAGATGCTGCGGATAGAGAAAAACTATCAAAGATGATTGCTTTGCAAGTAGATCCTATTCCTGCTGGTGCCGAGGCTAAAACTTGGGTAGATTTAAAATTCGCTCATATGCCTGTAGCGGCTGTTATGCCTACATTGACTAAGATGACGGCTGATGCTAAAACTTCTGAAACAGCTCTTTTAAACTATTTTATGGATAAAGTGAGCGGTAAATTAGAAATTAAATTAGATCAGTTCAGAGTAGCTATTGCACCTAAAAAAGCTTATTTGATTAGAGGTGATAAATTTGAAGCAGATGTTTATTTAGGTGCCTATTCTTCTAACCCCGGTCAAGGTTTATCTATTTCAGTTAATGGAAGCGGGTTGTCAATTAAAGAAGGTGTAGGTCATTATGAAACTACTCCGAGTGGTATTGGAAAGCAAACTATTAAAGCCACAGCTTCAATTCGCAATCCTGCAACGGGTCAAGTAACAACTGCTCAAGGTGAATTCGAATACGAAGTTGGTGAAAAATCAGCGACAATTTCAGCTGAAAAGATGAATGTCTTTTATATTGGGGTTACTAACCCGATTGCCGTATCTGCAGCGGGTATTTCAAGTAACTCTTTGAGAGTGTCGGGAAGTGGATGTGATGTTACCAAAGTTGATAATAACAATTACAATGTCACGGCATCTCGTCCCGGTGATGCTACCATCACTGTTACAGGTGAAGGAGGATTTTCAGCCACAAAGAAATTCCGTGTTAAAATGATTCCTAATCCGGTCGCCAAATATGGAACAAGAAAAGGAGGCGTTATTGGTTCAGGAGAAATGGCTGCCTTCAATGGTTTAATTGCCGATTTGGAAGGATTTGATTTTGATGCAAGATGCAGTATTCAAAGTTATGTCATGGTTCATATCGCAAGACGTGAAGATCCCCGTCAGGCTAACGTTAACGGTGCATTCAATGCTGATGCCGGTAGATATGCACAAGCTGCTAAGCCCGGTGACCAATACAGTTTCATGAATATCAAAGCACGTTGCCCGGGTGATGCTGCGGGTCGTGAATTGGGTTCTTTGAGTTTCTTTGTCAAGTAAAAAAAAATGAGAGAATAATAAAAACGCGTCAATACTAATTTTAACTTTTTATAAATACTAAATGCAGTATTGACACGTTTTATTTTTAATGAATAATATCTTCGAATTTTACATTCAGGGCATTATTTGAGCGAATAAAAGAACTTTTTTTAATTAAAAACACGTCATTCAGCAACATGAAGACCACTTTCAAATGGCTCTATCTGGCAATGTTTACCTTGGTTACTACTTTTGCCGTTGCGCAGGTACCGGAAGATGTTAAAACCAATAACAACGATGATTTTCCTGATTTTACAAAAATCGGTACTACAGGAAATAAGCCGGCTCCCTCTACAACAACACCTCCTTCTACAACGCCTCAAAATCCACCAACTACATCACCAGCGACAGGTGGCGGTGCGGTGAGCAATCAGCAGAATATCAAAATTGAACGAGCTGAAAATAAAACGGATGTACCACCTGATGATGATGCACCGCTTGATGGCATTGTTCAAAGAAAAACCATTTTGGAAAAAGAGGTTTTACCTTGGGAGCCCGTTCGTGAGTCGGATATTATGTGGAGCAAACGTGTTTGGCGTGTGATTGATGTTCGCGAAAAAATTAATCTGCCTTTCATGTATCCGGAAGAACCTTTTATTACAATTCTTTTAAAAGGTATTCAAGATAGCACTGCCGGTGTGGGCATTAAAGCCTACAAAACCGACAATGATAAATTTTGGTATAAATTGACACCGCAAGAAGTTTCTACAATTGGTAGCAGTGTGGATACAATTCAGCAGGTGGACCCGATTACATACGAGACTAAACTCAAAATCGTGGTGAATAAGCTCAACACAGATGACATCAAGCGTTACAGAATTAAAGAAGAATGGTTTTTTGATAGACAATATTCTACTTTGAAAGTGCGGATTCTTGGTATTGCCCCTTTGAAAGATGTAACGGATGAGATGGGTAATTTTATGTATGAGCAGCCCCTTTTCTGGGTGCGTTATCCAGATTGTCGTGAGTATTTGGCACGTCACAGAGCATTTATAGAAGGCAATGACGCTAATCCCATGTCATGGGAAGATTTGTTTGAAATGCGTCGTTTTTCGAGCTACATTTTCAAAGAATCCAATGTACAGAATCGTCGTTTACAGGATTATTTGCAAGGGATGGACTTATTGCTCGAAGGTGAAAAAATCAAACAAGAAATTTTTAACTTCGAACATGACCTCTGGTCTTATTGATAAAATCAAATTGTGATAAAAAAAGATGAATAGAAGTGTAAAACGCTATTCATCTTTTTTTTTATCAAAAATTCTTCAAAAAAACACCTCTTGAGCCATTCTGAAAGTATTCGCATGGGCTTCAACTATCGTTGCAATCCGCGTAGAATATCCGCCTCCCATGCTCACGGCTATTGGAATATTATTCTTTTTACACATTTCAAACACGATTTTATCTCTTTCTTTACAGCCTCTAATACTCATCTTTAATCTACCCAATTTATCCGTTTCTAAAACATCTACACCGGAGTTGAAAAAAATAAAATCGGGTTGAACCATATCTATCAAAATGGATAAATTTTCCGTCAAAACTTTCAGATAAAAAGCATCTTCTACACCGTCAGCTAAGCCAATATCCAAATCCGATTGCTCTTTCTGCAACGGATAATTATTCGCTCCATGCATACTGAATGTAAAAACACCCTTTGAATCATGGGTGTTATCGCTTTCTTGGGCGCTTGGTTTTGACCATTTATTTACCGAGTTTTTAAAAATTTGCGCAGTACCATTGCCTTGATGAACGTCTAAATCAACAATCAGAATTTTTTGCGCTAATTGATGTTTAATCAAGTAATTAGCCGCAATGGCGACATCATTCAATAAGCAAAATCCTTCACCTCTGTCTGTAAATGAGTGATGCGTTCCACCCGCAATGTTCATCGCAACTCCGAATTGCAAGGCATATTTTGCGCATTCAACTGTTCCATTAGCAATATGAATGCAACGGTCGATGAGCCTTTGAGACATTGGAAATCCAATTTTGCGAATCTCCTTTCCGGTTAACTCCAAATGTTTCAAACGATGCCAATACTGAGGGGTATGTGTCAGAGTGATAATATCATCATCAAGAGGGGTCGGATGAAAAAAATGCTCATTTGAGATTGTCCCTTCATAAAGCAATTGCTCAGGAATGAGTTCATATTTTATCATCGGAAAGCGATGATTATCAGGGAGTTCATACTTATAAATAGGAGAATAGGCGATTTTGAGCATTTTTCAGTATTAAACGGTCTATTACTGAAAGCAAATAAAGTGAAAAAAGTTTTAAAAAGGGTAATCTATCGCGAATAAAGTAGAGTTATCTGATGAAAATATAAATGCCGCTATTTTTTTGTAGTGTGATAAGTAAATGCTGCTTTTCCAATCAGTTGATTGTCGGAAATTAAACCCCAATGTCTGGAATCAGTGGACGCTTGAGTATTATCTCCCTGTACGAAATAGTAATTTTTTTTGAAAGTATAAGTATTTGATTCTGTGTTATTTATAAATATTTTATCAATTAAACGTCCGGCTTGTACGCCTTCATTTTTTTCAATAAGTGGTTGATAAAAATCAAAATTGTCTTTATTGAAAACCATAGTTTCCCCTTTTTGGGGTATTTTATAAAACATATAAGGTTTAGTACCTAAAAAAATATTATTGGGCGAATTAAGCTGGTAAAGCCCGTTCTCAACATAAACTGAATCTGAAGGGATACCGATGATGCGTTTGATAAAATTTTCTTTGTTTTTTTCAAAAGCCACTATATCATTTTTATGAAAATTTATAAAAAATACTTTATTGACCCACACTCTATCTCCCCTCAATATCGTCGGCTCCATTGACTCAGTCGGTACAGTAAAGGCTTCAAATACCAGCATTTTTACCGCTAAGCCAATTACTGAACCGACGATAATGAGTTTAATAAGTGAGAAATTATTCATCAGTACAATTAGCTGAATAAATGAGATAACAGATTATATATTTTATTTTATTAAGCTTTATAAAATTTCTGGCTGGAGATATTTATTTGTTTTTAAAGCTTTTTCAATCAGCATATTGCCTTTCTGAATTTGGTTGTTTTTGAGATAAATTGTACCTGCTTTCCAAAGAAGTGACGGTTTTTGAGAGCCAGTTCTGAGTGCTTTCTCAATATGAATAAGTGCTTTAGCATCATCTCCATTTTTGAAATATACCCAAGCCATGAGTTCGTTGACATCAATATTGTCAGGGCGATTATTATATTCGAAAGTAGCGTAATCCAGTGCGTGCGACAGATCACCGAGTTTAAGAGACGCTTCAGCTAATTCTTTAGCGGAATAATGACCATGTTCAGGAGTATTGGCATTGTGTTCATGCGTAGAAGAGTTACTGTGATTGCCGCCTAAGAGTTCGATAACTTTTTTAGCAGATTCTTCTGACTTAACTCTTTGATTTTGAAGTAAATATACATCGGATAGTTCTTCATAAAAAGCAGGGTCGTTGACTTCATTCATTGCTTGATGAAGAAATGCCCCCCCCTCAGTATAACGACTACCGATTCGAGCTAATCGAGCCATTCCTGCCAAAGCGTACGCAAAATTGGGTCTTGCCGAAAGAGCCATTTGATAATGTCTTGATGCGTTGGCGGTATCACCTGTCATTTCATATAATTTTCCGAGTTGAGTGCGACACCATTCTGTTTGTTCCATGCCAACGACGCCGCTTTTAACAGCGAGTTCCATGGCTTCTTTTGCACCATTATAATCGCCGTGAATTTCTCTAAGGTACGAAATGCGAGAATAAGAGCGCAAATCAGGTCGCAGAGCATTCATTTTATCGGCGGATTTTACCGCTTCGTCATAATTGCCCAGTTCAACATAAGCGTCGCAAAGCAAGCCATAAGGAAATGCTGAATTGGGGTTTTGTTGATTTATTTCTTTTGCCAGCGTCAATGCATCTGAAAAATGGTGTTGCGAAAGCAAGACTGTAGCTTTTACACACAAAGCATCATAATTTTGAGGTTCTTTGACGAGTACTTGAGAGATGAGTTTAAGGGCAGCTTCATCGTAATAAGCATGGTCTCCGGTAACACGGCTTTCGTGAACATACGCCATTGCCAATTGTGTTTTTGCTTTCAGATCATTAGGATTGCGGCGAATTTTATCGAGTAAACCTTCAATGGCTTGTTTAGCATTGAGCCATTCACTTGATAAACTCACGTTAATAGGTCGCTCTTTGAGTGACGGAGTTTCGTTTTTTTTATATTCAAATTTGTTATAAACGAAACCTAAAGTGATGATAAGGCTTAATACAACAATTGGGTAAGCAACTTTTTTCATGATGATAATTTATTAATTTTTAAAATTTTATATATTGAGGGAAAATAAGGGGCAACTACAAAGAGGTTGCCCCTTTTGACTTTAATTTGTTTTATTTAATTTCAAAGACTGAACAGGCTGGCCGTCCACTAAAATACGGGCAATATACATACCTTGAGTGACTTCTCCGGCTCTCCATTTTACTTGATAATCTCCGGCAGGAAGATCTTGGTCTTCCAATATTTTCACCATCTTACCATTAATATCATAAACAACGATACTTACATGAGCGTCTTCCGCAATGTGGTAATCCAAAGTTGTTTCTTCTTTAAATGGATTTTGTCCAGTTTTCATCAAAGCGTTTGGCGTACTCAATCCAAGATTGCTCTTATTGGGCTTTACAGCAGGGTCATTCATTGTCTGCAAATTGTTGCTTGGGAAAACTGTTCCAGCCGGAATACCGCCACAGACGCCAAATCCACTATGTGGTATTGCGACGTATGGGAATGAACTTTGAAACTGTTTATCATTGCTTTCAACGCCTGTGGAATATGTCAACACGTTCAAAAGTTTTGGCGTCAGTGGGCTTTGACCAATTGCCCAATCATCATACCATAAACCGATTGCGGCTAATGCTACACCTGAAACAGCTTGTAACTCAATACGTGTTACATCATCTTCTAAACGTCGTCCGTTAGGAAAGCCATCCATGTTAGGAATAAACTGTAAACTAGTACCGCTATAAGTAGGTACTGTTAAACCTAATACTGCAGCTTGTATTAAACCTAAGCTACTAAAGTTAGGATCGCTACGTTGAGTAACAGGAACAGCCATGTTTAAACGTAACATATCACCAAAAGTTGGAATGAAGTTATTGATAAACGGTTTACCTGCAGCCAATGGGTTACCGGCTTTACCTGTTGCCAATTGGTATGGAGGTAAATTTGGAACACCTGTATGGAAAATAGGTAACAAATCTACCGAACGCGGT
>JANPGW010000236.1:0-9182 GCA_031424115.1 Saprospiraceae bacterium
CAAATAAATCTTGTAATTTCAACCCAATCTCTTCGATACTTTTAACACTTAGACCCCAATAGTTGTGTTCTAATTCATTCTTTTTTAAACAATTTTTATATCATAGTAGTTTTTTGTCTAATTTAACAAAGTCAAGTTATATTATTTTTGGGTATTTCAAAATTATTCTTAATTTTACCATTCGTCAGTTAAACAAACTATACAATTATTTCTACCTTACTAAGAATTTTACTAAAAAGTATTCAAACTAATTATTTCATTGAGTATAAATCTCCCATAAATGGCACTATTTAATTCAGAAAAAAAACCTAATACACCCACTTCGTCAATCTCAAATACGACATCACCTGAATCGGGTGCTACTTGCGTCATTGCTAAAGGTACTGTGATTGAAGGAAAAATATCGACAACTGAAAACATCAGAATTGATGGTACTATCAAAGGTATTGTTCGTTGTGAAAAAAAACTTGTTATGGATGCGGGTGGACTGATTGAAGGAGACATTTTCGCGGGTGAATCAACGATTAAAGGAAGGGTTCAAGGGACTGTTAATATAGATAATACGTTGCATTTGCTGGAATCGTCTTATATCAAAGGTGATATCAAAGCCAAAAAACTACATGTAGAAGAAGGAGCAAAATATGATGGAAAATGTCTAATTGGTTAATAACGGACAGCATCAGTATTAACAAACACAATATAAGTGAGCAGAATCAATCAAGAAATTGTCGAGTATTCGTTTTCGTCTAAGTCAACATTGTCCTATGAGTTAAGTGTGCTTATAGGTTCTGATAGTATTTATTATTGGGTTAACGATGCTCAACTCAATATACTGGCGTTGAAAAGTTTTCATTTTGATCATGAAAAAGGGAAGCCGCAATTAGATAGTTTTAAATCTATTTTTTTTGACGATCAGCTTCTGAAACAATCTTATAGAACGACTAAAATTGTCTTGACCTCGCCCCATTTCACGTTGATTCCTTCTAAATTTTATAATGAAAAAGAGAAAACTGCTTATCTGCAAAATTTGACTTCCATTGGTCACAATGATTTTTTAGGGGCGGATAACCTGAAAAATCAAACTTTTAAAAACGTGTATATAGTTGATAAACAGCTTGTTAGTTTTACTCAGACAACTTTTCCTCAAGCAAAAATACATCATTTTATAACACCTCTTATTGAAGGGTATCAAAAAATCGCCGAATTGCGTCAAGGACATCAGGTATTTGCAAATTTGCGCGATGGGTTCATTCAAATTCTTTTTTTTGATGGCAAAGATTTGATTTTTGTCAATACATACGCTTATCAGACTGCTCAGGATTTGATTTATTATATCATGCTCGTTTATGACCAATTCAAATTGAACCCTGAAACT
This sequence comes from Saprospiraceae bacterium, assembly GCA_031424115.1. GTDB lineage: Bacteria > Bacteroidota > Bacteroidia > Chitinophagales > Saprospiraceae > JAAFJT01. Next base: position 1,376 of record JANPGW010000236.1, read on the forward strand.
ATACCCCTGAGTATCAGCGGGTCGTTGACTGCTGACTCCGATATTTACAAATTTATTTATCGCTATATCCGGCTCGTTGATTTTGTTCAACCACCCATGTATCTGCGTTTTGGTAATCAATTCACGGGTGTTCCCAAGCATTTTTATTTTGATTTATTTTCTATCAAACTATTGAGTGATTCATAACTCATCCACATTATATTTCAAAGATTGTAGACTGACTTCTAACAACTCATTGACTGTCAACTATTTATATGAGAATTATTTCGGGAAAATTTAAAGGCAGACGTTTTAATCCCCCGGCGGATAACTGGCCCACGCGCCCAACAACGGACTATGCCAAAGAAGGTCTTTTTAATATTTTGAATAATACTTTTGACTTTGAAGAACTCAAAGTTTTGGACTTGTTTGGGGGAACAGGCAGCCATAGCTATGAATTTATCTCGCGGGGCAGCAAAGATGTGACATATGTAGACAAGCACGGGCCCGCCATTGATTTTGTCCGTAAAACTGCCGAACAGCTTAACATTAAAGACAATATCCGTATTATTAACAGCGATGTTTTCAAGTTTATGGAACGAGCATGGGAGCAATACGATTATATATTTGCGGGCCCACCGTATGGATTACCGGCATTGGACAGTATTCCCGATAAAATTTTTGACAAGAAATTGCTTAGAGGAGAGGGGTGGTTTGTGATGGAGCACAACCCAAATCATAATTTTGCGAAACATCAGCATTTTTATGATTCTCGAAATTATGGAAAAACCATTTTCAGTATTTTTAAAAACAGTGAATTTTTAGCCCCCAAAGAGGACACCGATGACAAGGGAACCAATGAACTACCGGACTCTTAAAAGCAATTTTTGATATAATATATTTGAAAAATCAAAAGGATAATTGTTGTTCTCAAAAGTATCAACCCAACGAATGCCTTGAACGGCATTGGTATAAAAAACCTCTTCTGCTTCCCGAACCATGTCAATCGACACATGGGTTTCAACAACTTCCATTTTGAGTTCCTGAGCCATTTCCATAACGATATATCTCATCACGCCACCGATACAACCGCTTGATATTGAAGGAGTTATGAGTTTATTGGCTTTCAATAAAAAAATATTTGAGGCAATGCCTTCTGCAACATACCCCTCAGTATTAAGCATCAAAACATCTTCCCAACTATTTTCTTTGGCATAATTGCCCGCTAATATATAAGGTAAACCATTGCTCGTTTTGAAAGCGGAAACCGGCGTTTGTCGGAGTTTATACTCTTTATAAACGCCGATTGTTAAGCCTAAATCATTAAATTGATAGTTTTTATCCGGAAGAGAGGTGCTTTCAATCAAAAAATCAATATTGTTGGTAGTGGGGGTATAATAGCCGCCTTCTTCCCGCCAAATAGCTAAACGAATCCGACAAAATGGCTGTTCTTCAATCACTTTTGAAATTTCATTGCGGATATAATGAACATTGAGATATGGAGGAATCGTCATTTTCATCGCTTTCATACCCCTCAGTATGCGCTCAAAATGGTAGTTGTAAAAAGGCATTTTCCCGTTTACCACCCTTATTGATTCAAATAAGCCGTCGCCATATCTAAATGCTCGGTTTTGCGCCGTTAAAATTCTTTCATTGTCGTCAAAAAGACTGCCATTATAGTTCAGCATTTTGTTATTCGTTTATCTGTTATCTGTTATCCGCTAATCGTATATTATTTATCTGCTAACGGATATACGTTCAACGTTTCTTCAAGTATTCAATTAATGCCTTACGAATATCATTCCTTAAATCCGTCTTATCATTTGGGTCAGGTTTGTCAATTTTGAGGATATTGGAATTGGTTTCGGTAAAAAAGTCGAAATTGGTTTCTTTACCGCTGATAAGAAAATCATTGGTAATAACATGATACACTTTATTGTCATCTAAAATTGAACCATTAATGGTGAATGTTTTATCAGAGTCGTTAAAGCTGACTTTATCCCATTGCAAATAGCCACCACGTCCTTTATTCAGCAGTCCGGCAGTTAACACTTTGCGCAGTTCGATACCTCTGATATCGACTTCATACAATTTTCCGCCGTAAGGCAATATTCTGACAATATCGGCTTGAGTAACAGTCCCTTTCACTTCGTCATCAATACGCACTGAACCACTGTTGAAAAAAGCACAATCCACCGGTTTTTTGGCAGTGGTAACCATGGCTTTTGCAATTGCACTACCCATGTTATTCTGCTGCAAGCGAATCGTTGCAGACCGACCATCCAAGATTTCTTTTAAGTTGACTACGACTTCGTTAGGATTAAATCCGGCCGAAATAAAGGCATTATCGGCAATATCTGTCCATTTTTTGACTATAGATGCCACAGCAGGGTCGGGAAGAATTTTGTCATCCATTTTGACTAACTCTGAATTGACACTGAATGCCTTTGTTTTCAAAGAATAGGTACAACGATGGACATAAACAGTAATGGCGTTCGCGTCTGCTTTGGTGATGATTGTTTTACCTACTTGATGCTTCATATTGTTATGTTCGTGACCGCCCATGATGAGTGATACTGAGGGGTTCTTTGTTGCTACTTCTTTATCATCTTCAATAGCAATATGGGTCAAACCAATTATCACATCCGATTCTTTTTTAATCACATCTTCAATCAAGCTATTTGACCTTTCAAAAATATCGCTATAATGAATATAGTCTTTTTTATTTGCGTCTAAAACCAAACCAAACATGCCCATTTTAGCAGATTCTCCCGACGCGCCGTCCTTCACGTTAATAATTTTATATTCGGGAAAATAGGTATTAGCTGGGTCTTTTGAACGGCTGAAAGGTTCAATATTATCACCATTTTGGTGAAAAGCATTGCTTGAAATCCATTCAAATTGAGATTCGTCAATTCTTTTTTGTAAATCAACAAAATCGAGGTCAAATTCATGATTGCCAAAACAGACATAATCGACACCGGTGGCATTCATCACCTCTACCATTTGTTTTCCCTTAATACCTTCACCTTGATATTTCAAAGTACCAATCAAGGAGGGGTTTAAAAAATCACCCGCCATGACGGTGTAAGTATTGGGATTTTCTTTCAATAAGGTTTTTCTTAAACCTGCTACCCGTGCCATACCGCCTATTTTCCCACCATCCAGTGCAGAGATTTCATATACATCATTCATTTGTAATATTATCCACTCGACTTTGCCGTCAGCAACGCCGTAGGCTGAGGTTACTTTTTTAGCTGTCGTACAAGCAAAAATATTAATAACTAATAATAGGGAAAACAAACGTATGCTTTTCATGATTTATGATTTTTATATAAAAAGATAAATTTTAGATTTTGTGTTCGTTGAGTCAATTAATAAACTCTTCCAATCATAGGATGCTCCACAATCAACTTTTTTAATTCCTTTGAAGATATAGAACCTTGCTGGTTATAAACAACCTTTCCACCGGGTTCGATTAATAGGGTATAGGGCAGCGCACCTTGCCATTTAGGGTCAATGAGTTCTATGAGTTTATATATATCATCTGAATTATAAATATAATTTTTGGAAGACGCTTGAATTTTTGTGAGAGTTTTCAATACACGGTCTTTTTTATCCGGTTTGTCTGTACTAAAAGTAACAAGCTCAAAATCCCGCCGCCTGTACATTCTATTGGCATTTAAAAAGTCTGGCAACTCGTTTACACATGGACCACACCAAGTCGCCCAAATATTAATGAGGCGAAGTTTATCCGTTTCATTTTTCAAAAGTTTTTTGACGCCCTCATCATCTATAGATTCCAATGTAACAGGTTCTTTTGCCCATTCTTCCTTCTCTTGGATGCCTAACACTTTTTTTTCTGCCCATTTTACGGAACATCCAAAAGTCTTTGTAGTGGGTTTGGCAACTTCTTTGCCTGATAATAAAGCATCTATTGCATCTCGGGTATCCTGTGATTTAGGTGTTTTTGTGGGTTTTTCCACATCATCAATCCTACCTGAATAACGCAAAATGCGTTTTTCGTCAAAAATAAAAACATGTGGCGTGGCAGCAGGACCATATTTTAGAGAAGTTTCCTGCGTTTCTCCATCATATAAGTATGGGAAATTAAATTGATGGTCTTTAGCGCGCTCCTGCATTTCTTCATACGTATCGCCCAAATCCGAATAACCTAATTCATCAAGCCGGATACTGAGGGGGTCGTTTGGCGATATTGCAACTATTTGAACGCTCTTCGACTCATAGTCATTGACCATTTTTTTCAGCCGTTCTTCATAAGCTTGTGCCGTTGGGCAGTGATTACAGGTGAAAACAATGACTAAAATCTTGGCTTTTGAGAAAGATGACAGTGAATATATTTTACCATCAGTGCCTTTCAAATTAAAATCAGGTGCGGAAGCTCCGATTTCGAGAGGCTTGTGTTCTCCTGTTTTCGAGAAACTACAAAGTATGAAACATGTAAAAATAAATGCTAAGCTCTTCATATTGGTAAGATTTGATTGATGAATAAAATTTCTCGATCAAACCGATATCTTGATGACAGCACTTTAGAGCCGGTTTAAATCTATCTTCAAAAATAGTCAAAAACCTTAATCCTTGTCTAAATTCAAGAGATTATTTTTTATCAAACCATTTTACGGATGATTTCTTTAAACAATTCATAAGCCCTGATAGGTGTCATATTGTTTATACATCTGATATTCCTATTATTTTTACCACATCAACTTATTCATTTCTTCTTTTGTCCTCTTGTTTGCGGTTTTTTATATTTAGCTGCTAATTTTTGAGCCCGAGTTTGCTTGAAATTGACTTTTTTATTTTTGGCAGATTTCTCATGAAAAGCAGAATTCGTCGTAGCGATTTTAGCAATTTTGACCTGAATTGTCTTCATATTCACTTTCGGCATTTCGTCCTCAGTCAATACATCGGAAACCTCAACCTCATCCGGTAACGGTTCAATTGGAATGGGCATACGCATCAACTCTTCAATACTTTCCTGAAATTCCCTTTCATTTTCGGTGATAAAAGTAATAGAAGTCCCTTTTTTATCTGCTCTACCGGTTCTACCAATGCGATGAATATAGTTTTCAGGTATTTCTGGTGTATCGAAATTGATGACATGCGATACTTCCGAGATATCAATACCCCGCGCTACAATATCCGTAGCTATTAAGATTCGGTTCTTACCGGATTTGAAATCATTCACTGACTCAAAACGATGGTTTTGAGACTTATTAGAGTGTATAACACCTATTTGTTCCGGAAATTTAGCTTCTATTTGGTCATACAGTTGGTCAGCCAATTTTTTTGTCCCTATGAAAACCAACACCTTTGCGAATTCAGAATCTTTGGACAATAAAAATTCCAAAAAGTTGGCTTTAGTGTAGAAATTGGGTACATAATAACCTGTTTGGTTGATATTTTCAAGTGGGGTACCGGTTGGTGCTGCTTCAACGATTTGAGGGAAATCAAAAAAATCTTCAATTAATACCTCAATTTCTTCCGTCATTGTCGCCGAAAACATCAAATTTTGACGTTTGACCGGCAGCAAATCCATAACTCTGACTATTTGAGCCCGAAAACCTAAACTCAACATCTCATCTACTTCATCAATAATAAACCGTTTAATATCTTTTGTGCGCAAACTACCTGTCAGGATTAAATCGAGCAGCCGACCCGGAGTGGCAACTAGAACATCTAAGCCGTTTTCCATCGCTGCCATCTGAGTTTTGATATTCGTGCCGCCATAAACGCCCACGGTCATGATATTCATATAAGTTGTTAATTTCTGCACTTCTTCAACAATTTGAACCACCAATTCACGGGTAGGGACTATTATTAAAATTTGGGGATGTTTATCCTTCGAAAATTTCCACAAACGCAAAGAGGGTAGAAGGTAAGCCAACGTCTTTCCCGTTCCTGTTTGAGCGATGCCCACCACGTCTTTACCTGACATAACCACCGGAAAAGCTTTGGCCTGGATGGTCGTTGGTTGGTTGTAACCTAAGTCACTCAAAGCATTTAATAAGGAGCTATTAAGGTTTAAATCTCTAAAAGTCATAATTTGGATATTAAATTTGACGCAAAGGTAGTTTTTTTATCAATTTAAAATATACCTTTGTGTCCCATAATGAGAAGAACTTAAATCGCGCAGATTAGGTTTAATGCTCGGTTTATCAAATCTATTTTTATGGCTAAATACATCTTCGTTACCGGTGGCGTAACATCCTCTTTGGGCAAAGGCATTATTGCTGCCTCTCTTGCCAAATTGCTTCAAGCGCGTGGCTTATCTGTCACAATTCAAAAATTCGACCCCTATATCAACGTTGACCCAGGTACGCTCAATCCGTATGAGCATGGCGAGTGTTACGTAACGGACGATGGTGCAGAAACCGACCTCGATTTGGGACACTATGAGCGCTTCCTGAATACACCCACTTCAAAAGCAAATAATATAACTACCGGTAGAATTTACCAAACTGTTATCAATAAAGAAAGAGCCGGCGATTATTTGGGTAAAACGGTACAGGTGATTCCCCATATCACCGATGAAATAAAATACCGCGCGCAACTTTTGGGTCAAACCAACCAATTCGACATTGTCATAACTGAGTTGGGGGGAACAGTAGGGGATATTGAGTCATTGCCTTATCTGGAAGCTTTGCGCCAATTGCGTTGGGAATTAGGCACTGACAATTGCCTGGTGATTCATCTCACGCTTATTCCGTATCTCAAGGCTGCCAAAGAGTTGAAAACCAAACCGACACAACACTCCGTCAAAGAATTGTTAAGTGCCGGTATTCAACCCGACATCCTTGTTTGCCGCACTGAGCACCCCATCAGTATGGACATCCGCCGCAAGCTGGCTTTGTTCTGTAACGTCGAAGTGTCGTCGGTAATAGAAGCGATGGATGCCGATACCATTTATGATGTACCACTTTTGATGTTGAAAGAGCGATTAGATGCCGTAGTGATTTCAAAACTCAGATTACCCGACCGCCGTGAGCCGGAATTGAAAAAATGGAAGGAATTTTTAGGCAAACTTAAAAATCCGCACAAAGAAGTGAAAATTGGTTTAGTCGGCAAATATAACGAATTACAAGATGCGTATAAGTCTATTTATGAAGCCTTTATACATGCCGGAGCGGTTAATGAATGTCGAGTAAAAGTTGAACCAATCCATTCGGAGCATCTTGAAAAAGGTAAAGCCGATATTGCCAAATTGCTCAGTCATTTAGATGGCGTTTTGGTCGCACCGGGTTTTGGTGAGCGGGGTATTGAAGGCAAATATGAAGCGATACGCTATTGTAGAGAAAAGAAAGTACCTTTTTTCGGCATTTGTTTAGGTATGCAATCGGCGGTTGTGGAGTTCACTCGAAATGTGGTGGGCATCAAAGACGCTGCATCAACGGAGGTAAATCCTGATACACCTAATCCTATTATAGACTTGATGGCTGACCAAAAAAGCATATCAGCCAAAGGTGGAACGATGCGTTTAGGAGCCTATAATTGTGAGTTAAAAAAGAAATCAAAAGCTTTTGACGCTTATAAAACAACGACAATAACTGAGCGTCATCGCCACCGTTGGGAGTTTAACAATGCTTATTTGAAACAAATTGAAGCGGCTGGCATGGTTTCAACGGGTATCAATCCGGAATCCAAGTTAGTCGAAATCATCGAAATTCCGGATCATCCGTGGTTTGTGGGCGTTCAGTTTCACCCGGAATTGAAAAGTACAGTTGAAAATCCACACCCACTTTTTGTGGATTTTGTGAAAGCGTGCTTGAAATAGTTATTAGTTTTCACAATAGGTGTCAGCCTCTTT
>JANPGW010000237.1:0-4687 GCA_031424115.1 Saprospiraceae bacterium
GCAAGGGCAAGTTTTTGTGTTTGACAGAGTGACTGGCGTGCCCATTTTTCCAATAAAAGAAATCAAAGCCCCTAAATCAAAACTCAACGGTGAAATCGCTTGGAAAACCCAACCCGTTCCTACCAAACCTGCGCCTTTTGCCCGTCAGGTCTATGAATTGACTGAAAAAGACATCAGCCTTTACGCCGAAAATCGTGAGGAGTTGATAGCTCGATTCAAGACTTTTAATAAAAAACGCTTCGCCGCACCGAGTGCAGAAGGGACTGTCATTCTCCCTGGTTTCGATGGCGGGGCAGAGTGGGGTGGGGCAGCAGCCGACCCCGATGGCATCCTCTACGTCAATGCCAATGAAATGCCTTGGATTCTCACCATGATTCAGACGCCGAGTGAAGAAGCATTGGCACATTTGCCTTTGGGCGAAAGGACATACACGGTCACTTGTAGCCCCTGTCATGGTGCGGACAGAAAAGGCAACCCCCTCAGTAATTACCCTTCATTGGTAGATATTGATAAAAAAAGGAGTCGAGATTTTATCAATAATATCATCTCTAAAGGCAAAGGCATGATGCCCGGTTTTAGCACTTTGAGCGCAGATGAAAAGCAAGCAACCATTGATTTCTTACTTGGTATAGAGAAAAAAGAGGTGGGTAGAGAGACTCATTCAGCGAGCAAAACACCCTATACGCCTTATACAAGCACTGGCTACAATAAGTTTTTGGATAGTAAAGGACATCCAGCCATCGCGCCGCCGTGGGGCACGCTCAACGCCATTGACCTCAACACAGGCAAATACGTTTGGAAAATTCCATTCGGTAATGAACCCAATTTAAAAGATAAAAATACGGGTACTGAAAACTACGGTGGTCCCGTGATTACAGCCAGCGGCTTACTTTTCATAGCTGCCACAAAAGATGGTCAATTCCGTGCTTTTGATAAAAAAACGGGCAAATTATTGTGGGAAACGACATTGCCAGCTGCCGCTTTTGCCACACCTGCCACCTATCAAGTGAATGGTAAACAATATATTGTATTAGCTTGCGGTGGTACAAAATTGGGGACTAAAAAAGGGAATCAGTATGTGGCGTTTGCGTTGCCGTAAAATATTCGATAAAGAGAAAACAATAAATATCCCTCAGTAAAACATGCTTGACTGAGGGGTATTTTATTTAGAAATGTGGTCAAAATTATACAAAAAAGGTGCTTTGTGAGCCTTGCCAGAATAGTGCTTTTCGTGCCTTTTTAAAATGCCCAAATTGAGTATTTTACGCTGAAAAGTGGTGCAGCGGAGTTTTTTATCCAATATGGCTTCATAGACTTTTTGGCGTTCTTTCTGCTTTATATCCTGCGGACAATGCTTGGAGAATTATGGTTTCATTGATAGGTGTTATTGTCATTAGTGTAGATAAATCGGTAGCAATGCCGTGAAAATCAGCGACGGATTTGATTTTTCGGACGATGTAAGCCAAATTGCAAAACGTCAACGAAGAAGCAAATATTTCAATATTGCCTAATTCCGCTTCTTCAAAAAATTGTTTTGCAGCCATATCAAAAGGAGAACGTGCCAACAGATAATCTAAAATCACATTGGTATCTAGGAATACTCTATTCATTAACAAGGTATTTTTTAAGTAACTCATCTTCTAAGATTTGCTTTTCGTCAAAACTCGAAGGTATAGCCAAAATACCGTGCAAACGTTGTGCGATAGACGATTGTGGTTTCTTTTTTAGAGATTTTTTAGGTTTAAATTTGGATAATTGATTTTTTAATTGTTGAATGGTAAACAACAATTGATGGTAATCTAATTCAGAAATAGTGATATTTTTCATAAAATAATTTTTTACAAAAATAGGATTTTTCATGTAGAAAGTAAAATGGATTTTTTACAGTAATAAATATTACAATACTGAGGGGGAGGCTTTATCAAAACTATACAAAAAAGGCGCTTTATGTGCCTTGCCCGAATACTGTTTTTCGTGCCGTTTCAAAATCCCTAAACTGAGTATTTGACGTTGAAAAGTCGTGCGCCGAAGTGTTTCACCCAATATAGCTTCATATACTTTTTGCAATTCTTTCATTGTGAAAAGGGTAGGGAGAAGATTCATACTCACCAATTTGCGTTCAAGGTTGTCGCGGAGCGTTTGAAGGGCTTTTTGGACGATTTTAGAGTGGTCGAGCATAAGCGGCGGCAGTTGATCAATCGCGTACCAATCGCAGGAATCCGATAAGGCATCGGGTGTGGGCACGACATTATCGTAATTTATCAACGCATAATACGCTACTGAAATAAATCGGTCGGTCATCCATTCATAATCCTTAACTTTGATGTTATTGGCTTCTAAAATCATTTGCATCACTTCAGGTTTGAAGCGTTCTATATCACCAAACGTGTAAAATTGCTCCAAATAGATATTATCCAAGCCCGTTCTTTCTTTTAATCCTCGCTGAACAGCATCATTCAAGTTTTCATTTTTAAGAACAAAACCACCGGGTAAGGCATAAAAACCTGTATTATGGTATTTCATAATCAGTATTTTGAGTTTTTCGCCCGAAAAGCCGAAGATAACGGAGTCGTATGCAATGTGTGGTAAAAAGTCAGAGCTATTCATAAATCCTATATTTAAAACTATTAAGTAGTTGGGCTAAAATAACCTACCTATTTTCAGTAAAAGTAAAAATTTTACAAACATAAATAGAATGAATAAAAATTAAATCTTATTATTGTTACAAATTGAGACAATAAGTAAATTTTAGTAAATTAAAAATCATAAAATGAACAAAATTAGCTTTTTAATAGGCGTATTATCCTTATTCAACATGACGATGAATGCTCAAAATAATAATGCTTTTGCTGTGCGGGCAACGGTCGAACACGGTATTATCGAGGGGAATTATGATACCAAAACGGGGATTCAAACCTATTTAGGTATTCCGTTCGCCAAGCCACCGGTGGGCATGCTGCGTTGGAAAGCACCACAGCCGCTCGATAAATGGGTAGGAGTTAAAGAAACCAAGAGGTTTGCCCCTCGTCCCATGCAAAAACTCATTTGGGGAGATATGAATTCACGGTCAAATGGTGTCAGTGAAGATTGTTTGTATTTAAATGTTTGGACGCCTGCCAAGCGCAATACGAAAGATTTGCCGGTATTGGTGTATTTCTACGGCGGCGGTTTTGTAGCAGGTGATGGTTCTGAACCCCGTTATGATGGTGAAAATATGTCGAAAAAAGGCATTGTGGTAGTCACTTGTAATTATCGCCTCAATATATTTGGCTTTATGGCGCACCCAGAATTAAGTGCCGAATCGCCTTATAAAGCATCGGGTAATTATGGCTTATTAGATCAAGTGGCTGCTTTGAAATGGGTGCAAAAGAATATCGCTGCCTTTGGTGGCGACCCTAAAAAAGTGACCATTGCGGGTGAGTCGGCAGGTTCCATTTCAGTGAGTTATCAAATGGCATCGCCGATGTCAAAAGGCATGATTGCGGGGGCAATTGGCGAAAGTGGCGCGGGTATCAATCCGACTTTAGCACCCGTGCCTTTGGCAGAGGCTGAAAAGGTAGGAGCGGAGTTCGCGCAAAAAGCGGGCTATCCGAGCATCAAAATATTGAGGGGCCTCTCGACGAGGGATATTTATGAAATATATGATGAATCTCAGCGATTCGGTTTTCCAGTCGTGATTGATAATTATTTTTTACCTAAAACATTGCCCCAAATTTTCAACGCCAAGGAGCAAGCGCAAGTACCCCTTTTATTGGGTTGGAACTCTGCGGAAGTTCCCGGTCAAGCCTTCATGCAAGGACAGCCTTATAAAGAAGAGAATTATACAGGACGCGTTAAAAAAGAATATCCTACCGATTTTGAAGAAGTTTTAAAACTGTATCCGCATGGTTCTGAAAAAGAAATCGAACTTTCCGCAACGGCTTTGGCTGCTGATAGATTCATTGCTTATAGTACTTGGAAATGGTCTGATTTGCATTTAAAAAACAGTTCGCAGCCTATTTATCGCTATTTATACAGCAAGTTACGCCCCGAATTAGTGGATAATTCAATGGCTTCTGGTTTGGCAGGCGGAACAGTAAAAAAAGACCCAAATGCCCCAAAACCACCCGCTGCTGTGGGTGCGCCTCACGCGTGTGAAATTGAATATTGTATGGGTAATTTGCACCTCGTAAAAGAATATGCTTGGACTGCTGATGACTTTAAAGTATCTGATACCATGCTCAGTTATTTTGCTAATTTTATTAAAACGGGCAATCCGAACGGTGAAAAACTACCCAACTGGGAAGTTGCAAAAGCGGGCGATTCTATGCCGCCCGTTATGATAATAGATGTAGAATCCAAAACGGTGAAATCCAAAGACGACGCACGGTATGAGTTTTTGGATAAAGCTTACAAAAACAAATAGTTGATCATGAAACAAGCATTTGTCACTCTTTTTATGTCGTTGATTTTTTCATCTCTTTGTGGGCAAGATATTTTTCAAAATGAGAGAAAAATATGGCTGGCAAAAGCGGAGACCTTGAAACCCAACTTAGTCAAAACTATCAAAAAGCCGCTTCATGCGGTGACTATGGTTAAGGATGAGAAAGCATTTCAAGGTTGGCGAGTAGATAAATCTTCCTCGGTGGATACACTTTTTACAAAATCTTTTAAAAATCAGTCGGGCATTATATTGGATTTTGGCGAG
>JANPGW010000238.1:0-6922 GCA_031424115.1 Saprospiraceae bacterium
TTCGGGTACACCTATAAAAAGAAGTGTGCCTGCTTTAGGACTTTCAAAATCCATAGTAGCCTTATCGGAGTTGATTTCGGCAAGTAAATCGCCTTTTTCGACTTTATCGCCTACTTTTTTATGCCATGCCACGATTTCGCCTTCTTCCATAGAGTCGCTCAAACGCGGCATTAATATTACTTCAGCCATATTTTATTTTTCTTTTGGTTGAGTTATTAAATTTTTTGCTTCTAATAAAATAGCATCGCAAAGATAATGTATAGAAAACACATACTAATCACACACTGGAAGTATTTTAAAAATATTGAAGAATATACCTTTCACAACAGTCAATTGTTGTAAATTTGCTAAAAATACAAACCGATGATAGAAACAGCTCGTTTAAGGCTAATTCCTTTTGATGATGCTCATTTTCAAGCTCTTTTTCAAGATGATTTACATCTTTTAGGTTATCTTCTGGATGTTAAAACCCCCAAAATTTGGACAACTTATTCTGATGCGCTCGATGTGCTCCCTTTTTTTTATCACTCTTATAATATGAACGGTTGTGATTGGGCGAGTTACTTTACTATCCACAAGACGGACAGAATGTTGTTAGGTACTTGTGGATTTAAAGGTGCTCCCGATACTGAGGGGGTAGTGGAGATTGGTTATGAAATGCACCAAGACTATCGCTTAAAAGGTTTGACAACCGAAGCAGCACAAGCCTTGGTAGGTTTTGCTTTTGCATCCCCTGATGTCCAGTTGGTTCGAGCGCATACCATTAGTTTTTCAGATAATCCTTCTGTTTCAGTTTTGAAAAAGTTAGGTTTTGAGCTTATTGGACTTTTTACTGACCCCGATGATGGAGAAATTTGGCGTTGGGAAAAGAAAAAACATGAACAATAAGCAATAGATTTAAGTTATAATTATTCATCATTTATCACTCATAATTCATCATTAACTCAGTGACTTTTTCATCAAAATTAATAGAAGAAGCGGTGAATGCTTTCGCTTCTTTGCCTGGCATCGGTCGCAAAACGGCATTGCGATTAGTTTTACACCTTGTCAAACAACCTCACGATAATACGGAGGGTTTTGCACAAGCTTTGCTTAAAATGCGGGCGGGCATCAAAACTTGCGGCACATGCCATAATATTTCAGACAACGATTTATGCTCTGTTTGCGCTGATATGCGCCGTGACCGAGCTGTCGTCATGGTGGTAGAAGGTATACGCGATGTCATGGCGATCGAAGAAACAGGGCAATTTAGAGGACTTTACCATGTTTTGGGCGGTGTTATTGCACCCATTGAAGGCATTGGTCCTCAGGATTTGAATATTGAATCGCTAATGGATAGAGTGTCTCAGGGCGAAATCAAGGAGATAATTATGGCTATTTCGCCTACGATAGAGGGTGAAACGACTATTTATTATATTTCTAAAAAATTGACTTCCCTGAATGCTACAATCACCACCTTGGCTCGTGGTATCAGTTTCGGCGGGGAGTTAGAGTATGCCGATGAAGTGACTTTGGGTCGCTCAATTGCTTCTCGTATTCCTTATAAAATGAATAATGACGATTAGAAATATCATCTTAAATCGCATTTTCATAAACAACGACTTCCATACTGAGGGGGTCGTTTTTTATTTCATTTGAGTTAAAAACCTCTTAAAACCTATATTTTATTCGTTAATATTTGTTAAAAAGGGTATCTATTCAGTTAATCAACCGTTAAGAGGGGCATCCTTTATTTGCATGAAGAGTCTCTAAGTCATATTTTAGTTTTAATATTAAATTACAGATATTTGTACTTGGAAAACCAATTCGATTAACCACCTAAATTTTTTCATTATGAAACAGATTAGAATCTTTTCAGCCTATTTTTTAATTCTTTTATTTGCGGCATCCTGCAAATCACCCCAAAAACTCTACGAAAAAGGAGATTACGACGGCTCTATTAAGTTAGCCGTTGAGCGCCTTCGGAAAAAAAGAGTGGATGAAGATGATGTCAAAACACTTGTCGAAGCATTCAATTACATCAATTCTCGCGAAGCGGATAGACTGACGCGCCTACGGGCTGAGCAACGCACCGACGAAAAATGGCGTGAAATATATGACTTAGCGAATAAAATCCGGGCTCGTCAAGACCTCGTGAAACCTTTGACTGACTTTGATGACCAAAAATATTATGGACACTTAGCGGATTTGAAATTCACAAATGTGGATTATGCTATATCTGAATCGCGCGATGGTGCAGCCGAGTTTTTGTATAAAAAAGGCGTCGAAAACCTAACTAAAGCCCGCGAAGGTGAACGCCTCAGAGCACGGGATGCTTACAATGATTTAAACTCAATCAGTAGCTATTATTCTTCCTATAAAGATGTAGTAACACTTAAAGAAGAAGCTTACAGATTAGGCATTAACCATGTATATTTTTCCGTCATCAATGATAGTAGAGTGATTTTGCCACCGGATTTTGATAAGGGTTTGAAGAGCCTTTTTGTCCGCGATTTGAATAGTCAATGGGTTAAATATCATACCAATAAAGATGCTAATTTGCGTTATGAATATGATGTTGTCACCAGAATAACGCGTATTGATATTGGACCGGACGCCTACGACCGTAATCAACACATTGAAGAATCAGAAGTGGAAGATGGTACTGAATCGGTATATGATGAAAATGGCAAAGCCAAACGCGATACCTTAGGCAATGAAATCAAGGTTAAAAAATATAAAAAAGTTCGGGCTGATGTTTTTGAAGTGAATCAACATAAAGAGGCGAAAGTATTTGGTTATATTGAGTACTACGATAACCGTACAAAGGAGAAAGTATTGAATAAGGCTATTGAATCAACAGCCGTTTTTAATCATTCTGCCGTGCGTTTTGAAGGTGACCGCCGAGCATTGACAAAAGAAACGCAACGCCGTTTAGGAGGGAGTCCGGCACCTTTCCCGAATGATGCAGAGATATTAATGTTGGCTTCCGAAACAATGAAAAACAGAGCTAAAGACATTATGGCTGATAATGAGTATATTGTAGTCAAATAGAAATGATTTTTCAGTAGAATTCTCAAAAAGAGTTAAGCTACAAGAAATATGTGTATGAAACTTCCGGTGTGCGTGAATATTGGCTTATTAATCCTGAAAAACAACAAATTGCACAATACGAAAATATCGAAAATGAATTAGAGCGAATAGGTGTGTGGAGCATGGAAGATGAATTTGAATCCAAAGTGTTTGTCGGTTTTAAAATAAAAGGGAAAGAAATTTTCGAATAAATTAGGATTAGCCGGTTGTTCAGTAGTCTGATAACTGACTATTGAACAACTGACCACTAATAAAAGCGACTTCTGTACTCAGAGGTCGCTTTTATTTTTATTTTTGCTGTATGAAACTGTCTGTCATTATTGTCAATTACAATGTGAAATATTTTTTGGAACAAGCGTTGCTGTCGGTGCGTCGGGCTTCGGTGGGCTTGCTCGTAGAAGTGTGGGTAGTGGACAATAATTCTACGGATGGTTCGATAGACATGCTTAGTCAGAAGTTTCCTGAGGTACTGTTGATTCAGAATACCGAAAATGTCGGTTTTTCTAAAGCTAATAATCAGGCTATTCGGCAATCAACGGGAGAATATGTCCTGCTTTTAAATCCTGATACGGTCGTGTCTGAGGATACTTTTCATAAATGTGTGGCATTTATGGATGTTCATACCGAGGGGGGAGGATTGGGCGTCAAAACAATAGATGGCAGTGGTGTTTTTTTACCCGAGTCGAAGCGGGGTTTCCCTTCTCCTTGGGTCGCTTTTTGTAAATCATTTGGTTTGTCCGCACTTTTTCCACACTCTTCCTTTTTCAACGGGTACTATTTGGGGCATTTGAGCAAAGATGAAACCCACCAATGTGAGGTTTTGGTAGGGTCGTTTATGCTGATGAGGAAATCGGCTTTGGACAAAGCGGGCTGGCTCGACGAGACTTTTTTCATGTATGGCGAAGATATTGACCTTTCTTATCGCCTTATAAAAGCAGGTTATAAAAACTATTATTTTGCTGATACGACCATTATACACTACAAAGGCGAGTCCACCAAAAAAGGGAGTTTAAACTATGTTCGGGTTTTTTATAGAGCAATGATGATATTTGCCAAAAAGCACTTTCAGGGTCAAAAAGCCGCCTTATTCATTGCTTTGATGCAAATTGCCGTGTGGTTTCGGGCGGGTTTGACTTTGCTTTCGAGCGTGTTTAAAAAAGTGAATTTATTGATAGTAGATGCGGTATTGATATTCATTGGTTTATATTTTTTAAAAGATTTTTGGTCGAGTTATTATTTTAAAAATGAAAATTACATACTGCCCACATTTCTTTATGTTAATACACCTTTATACATAACTATTTGGTTATCAAGCATTTATTTCAGCGGCGGTTATGATAAGCCCGTTTCGATGCGCCGGATACTGAGGGGTGTCTTCGTCGGCACAATTGTGCTTTCTGCGGTGTATGGGTTCTTGGATTTGAATTTGCGGTCGTCTCGAATGCTTATAGTTTTGGGGGCTGTGTGGACAGGATTGAGCATATTGCTGTCCCGTTTTTTAATTCATTTCATAAAAAATAAGAATCTGCGGCTGGGTACTGAGGGGGGTAAAAATTTGCTCATCGTTGGCTTCTTGTTGGAAGTGGAAAGGGCGAAAATGCTCTTGATACAGGCTCAGGTGGTGAAAAATATCATTGGTTGGGTGTCGCCAAATATGGTGCATGATGATGAACAAAATCTGGGCAGTGTTCAAGATTTAGGTAAAATTGTCCATGTTTTTAAGATTCAAGAAATTATATTTTGCTCACAAGACATTGACAATCAAATCATTATATCTTGGATGGAACAATTAGGCACGGCAGTGGAATATAAGATTTTGCCCGAAAAAAGTAACAGCATTATTGGCAGCAGCAGTAAAAATACGAGCGGTGAGTTATACACTTTTGAAACCCAATTCAAAATTGCGTCACCGATGAATCGGCGTAATAAACGGGTTTTTGACGTTTTGATGTGTTTTGTTTTATTGATTTTCAGCCCTTTTTTAATATTCAAATTCTCCTTTTTCACTACGGTTCTTAAAAATTGGCTCAGTGTTTTTATTGGTAAAAAAACGTGGGTGGGCTATTCTGCCGCCAATTTAGAAGGATTACCTACCATTAAAAAAGGGGTTTACCCCATTTTTAATGCCTCAGATTTAGGAAATTTGGGGGTGAAAACTTTGGAAAAACTCAACTTTTTATATGCTAAAGACTATGATATTTGGCAAGATTGGGCGATTTTTAAAAAATACATTTGAAAAGAAATAACCTCATTTTTGTAGCGTTTTAGAGTTTAGACAGATTTTCAAAACTCTAATTACACTCAATACAATGAAAAACGCCATTTTTTATATCTTATTTCTTCTTTCATTTCTTCAAAGCTACGCTCAAAAGTCTGCCGATTTAGGTCGTCCTATACCATTTTCTATTGGTCTGAAAGGAACGATATATAAATATTCGACACCCAAAAACTATAAAAGTTCTAAAGATTGGAACTATAAACCAGAGATAGAACAAACGCCGCCCATCGGTTACGTTTACACCCAATCGCTTAATATTTCTGAACGGGAATTAAATGAACCATTTCCAGGAGTGCCGAAAGGTGTTGAAACTTTTGCAATAATTTATACGGGTAATTTTGAGATTAGTGATTCAGGCTTGTATTTTTTTGTGTTAAAGTCGGATGATGGTTCACGACTATGGATAGATGGAAATGAGGTGATTGATAATGATGGTATTCATCAATTCAAGGATTTAAAAACGGCAAAAATAAACCTATCAAAAGGCTTTCACTCCCTCAAAGTTTGGTATTTTCAAGGTTTCCCTACACGTATGGGATTACAGCTTTTGATCAAAAATACACAGGATTCACTTCCACCCAAGCCTTTTGATTTGGCTATTTATGAAAAGGAAGTCAATAATATCATTCAATCGGAGAAAACTGAAAAAGGAGTAAAAGCCAAAATCGGCGATAAAATTTTGTTTGATGTTAATAAATATGACCTGAAACCCGAAGCAGAGGAATGGATTTTGGCGTTGGTGCGTATGTTGGTTTTCAACCCTAAATCAAAAGTCATTATTGAAGGGCATACAGATAATGTGGGTTCTGCGGCTTCTAATCAAAAATTATCAGAAAATAGAGCAAAGGCTGTCATGTCGGTGCTGAAAAAGTTGAATGTCCCTGAAAGTATTCAGTTTGAAACCAAAGGTATGGGTTTCAGCCAACCCATTGCTCCCAATACTACAGAGGATGGGCGTATGAAAAATCGACGCGTGGAGGTTTTGATTGAGTCGTTGCAATAAAAAAAACGACCTCTCATCAGTATAAGAAATGTTTTGAGACTGTTTAAAAAGTGTGGTCGGAGACTATTTTATATGTACATAAGGTCGGAGGCTTCTAACGGGCAGAGTAATACTTATCCCCCCATTCCTAACAATCCTACCATACATACCTACATGGGAAATGATTGATAATTTGACGTATAACTACGGTAATTCAAGCTACAACCCTAAAAATCAATTGCAATCCGTCACGGACAACAGTGGCAATCTGACCAAAGGCTTCAAAACGGCAGCTAATGGTAGTACCTACACGTATGATAACAACGGCAATATGACCGCCGACCCAAATAAAGCGATTACCAATATTGCGTATAATCACTTAAATTTGCCAACGACTATTACCTTTACCAGTAGCCGAAGCATTACCTTTATGTATGATGCAGGAGGTAATAAATTGCGTAAAACCGTCGTTCAAAGTGGAGTAACGCAATATGCTCAGGATTATGTAGGTGGCATAGAGTACCGCACCGCATCAGGGGCAACAACACTTGAAGCCATTTACCACGCCGAGGGGCCTATCACAACAATCA
>JANPGW010000239.1:0-16373 GCA_031424115.1 Saprospiraceae bacterium
CCGCAATTCTGGGGAGGAGGTTGGGTTCGGTGTGAATGTCTTCCGCGTGTAATGTTCGAGCATTTATCCAACTGACCACCAGCACGTTGTCATGCGGCAAACTATCCACCACCGCCGCTCCGACACCGGCTTGATGCGCTTTCGCCGTATTCACCCGTTCATTATTGCGGTTAATACCCAATAAACCCGTGGTTTTGTCACTGACCCGCATCATAAAACTACCCCTCAGTGTATCCACTCGGTAGTTTTTATTGGTCAATCCGCCGCCCAATGCCGTGATATGGGTAGCATCGGCAAGCATTGGCATTTGAGATAACAGCGCACTCAATTGAGGATCGTGTAACAAAGGGGTCATTAGAATGCATTAATTTTCAAAAACCGCCAAGGACTGTTTAACTCTTTTTTCAAAGTATTGATTTTATCCAAATCATTTTTGCAATCCGGATCGACAACCAATTGATTCGCCAGTCGAAGTGCTTCGTCTTTATCTTTATTTTTGCCCAAAATAGCGAGAAGCCGATTGATTTTCACCCTACCGATACTCATGCTTTCCGATTCTAAGATTGCCACATTCGCGGGTTGCAAAATTTTATCAAAAGCCGTCAAAGCATTATCGAAGTTTTTATTTTTCAATTCTAAATGCGCCAAATAGTAATTTCCGGCTACAGCCCCCCCCCCCTCAGTATCACTTGCCATTTTTTCTAAAGCCGATTTTTGACCCGATTCGTAGAGTTTTTGGGCATTCGCAAAGAGGGTTTTAGTGTCTTCACCCAACGTGCCGACCGACTCGGCAGCAAAACCGAAGTTTTGGGAGGCGGCTATTTCACCATAAGGCAGGACAAATATATTGGCATACAGCAGACATGCCACCACCGCCGTGGACAAGCCCCCCAACGCCATCCGCCAGGTAGCACTTTGCGCCTGACCGGAAGAGTTCATCTTGTCGCGTGCTTTGGCTTTGGTAAAAAAAAGCTCGATTTGCTGCCAAATGCTGAGTTGTGGAACCAGTATCGGCGGCATTGTAGCGACCATATTCCGCGCCATTACCCGCAATTCCGCTTCGCCATGCACCGCAACGGCTGTATCGAAAAGCTGATAAGGCTTAAAAGCTTCTTTTAAGCTTGTATTGGTATTTAATTCCTGTTCAAAAGCCTTTTTTTCCTCCGGTGACATTGTTCCTGTGAAATAGGCTTCAATTTGCGTGTCGAATTGGTTTTGGTTATTCATATTATATCCGGGATTTAGAGTTTATCGTATCGGCAATCAACGAATGCCGCGATTGAATAAGGTGTCTTCACAATCTTTCAAATTTTGCCCGACTAATTCGGCTAATTTTTTCCGACAACTCCACGCCATCGGTTGCACCGCTTTTTTGTCAATTTTCATTTTTTGGGCAATGATGTCCAAATTTTCTTCGGGCGGTTTAGTAAAATACATCAACAACATGAGTTCTTTAAACTTGGGTGACAATTGCTCGACATAACGCATCAACTTGGTTTTGCACCACACGTGGTGGTCGTCTTCCATTTTAAATTCCTCCGATTCATCGTCATCAACCGGCAGTTGTATCATATCTTTATTTTTTTTTCTCATCAATTCAAAACTGTACAATTTACAAATTCGCCAAAAAACAGCATCGCCATTATCGGGCGTTTTACCATTGTTGATCATTTTGATGCACCGAATCGCGGCTTCTATCAAAATATCCACCCATTCGGTATTCTCCGGCAGAAGGTTTTCGTATTTTTTGAAGGTATAATATGCCTTTTTGCGGCAGTCAGCATCTTGGTAAATCACCCCCATCGCTTTTGAAGCGTTGTCGGAGCCTGATTTTGCAAGTGTTATTATGTTATTCCAGTTGGTCATCATGCTTTATACTAATAGAAGTGATAGGAATGCCCTTATTTTTAATAAAAATAGGCATTTATTTTTAAAAAAGATGGGGTTACACCAAAATGACTAAATACGCCATTCAAAGCGTAGTTAGTCAGCCGCCCGTACCACCCGTCCTCTACGGTACAGTATCCAACCCAACACCAAAATGCCAATTGCACCGATAATAATAGGCATTTTTGAAAAAACGGCACCCGTCGGGCTTTCAAGATACCCCCCCTCAGTATCCCCGACCAAAATGAAGCCTGCCCAAAAAAACGGGTTGGATTTGCCTTTTTCGTGCGTATCTAAATACTGAATCTTGGCTTTTGTCAAAGCCACATCTTTAAAACCGGAAGGCTCGTTTTTTAAATTATTATAAAAATGGGGCGTCAATTCACTCGTTGCTTCCGCGTCCACCGACCAAAGAGTCGTCACGAAGCTTTTGACGCCCGCCGACGCCAAACCCCACGCCATGCTCAACATGCCCTCGCCTTTATAATCTTCTTTTTCGCTCACGCCGGTTTCACAAGCCGATAAAAAAACCAGTTGTACGTGAGATAAAGATTGCCCGAACAACTCATGCAGTGATAAAATTTGCTGCTTATTCAAATCAGCACCATTTTGGGTCATGCTGATAAAACTTAGTTTGGCGTCATTCAAAAGAACCCCGTGCGTTGAAATATGGATAGCAGTGTAGTTTTGAAAAGACTCTAAAAGGCGTTCTTTCGTGGCTGCTTTATCGGCGTAAAGCTTTGTATTGACGTATCGAGCAATAGTTGAAATCTCTTTTTCATTCACCTTGTTGTTGATAGGATTCAACTCAATGGGGTTTTGCATCGAAAAAATACGCTCTTTAATCGGCGCATTGAATGAAGGGGCAAACGCAACCAATTTTAAAAATTTATTCGATTGACCCGTCGAATCATGCAACATCAGATAGTGCAAATTAGCGGAATAATTGTAAAAAACCGAATGATTGAACAGTAAAAACGCCTTCTCAGAACGCGCCGAGTCATAGGTTTTGACATCGGGCTTGGTCAAAAGCGCCTCAAACGGCACCTTACTGAGGGGGTACTCCGGAACGATTAAAACCCGATTCGGCAGTTCGGTGGCAATGGGCTCAATCAATTTTTTGTACAAATTGTGTGAACGTTGGCAAAAAGCCGCTTGATTGATATTGCCTCGTTGAGTAACATATTGGTAAATGGAATCAATATTTTGTTCAAAAGTAGTATCAATTCGGGTCTCAATATGACGCATCGAATCATTTTTCCGAATCACGAAAGTGTGCAGTTTACCGGCATTTTTCTCAATAAAATACTCTACCAACGCCTGGTCATCGGCTAAAAGGTGTTTTTGTACTTGTTTAAAAGTCAGAAGATTGCCGCCATCGTATTTCAGTGACTGCGTGACTTCTTGCCAAATACCCCGTTTTTCGGTATCCAATTGTTTTTTAACATTGAGATAATCACTATTAGTGGGGTTTTCCGCCAATTTATTGACCACCTCGCTGATGTTATTTTTAATATCGCTCAATTTCTGTTTCACACTGTCGGGCAAATCGGCGGTGATTTTCAACCGCGCATTTTCGAGCAAGGTCATGGCTTTACTTTGTTCCGAAAAATTGAAAGCCTGTTCCAAGTATTTTTTGTCGTGGTATTTATCGTACAATTCGATGCAAACATTGAGGGCTTTTTCCATAATATCTCGAGTTTTGCCCGACACATTCATTTTCTCGTCTTCTCCAATAAAATCGCGGCGAATTAGGTTAATCAATTGGGTCACAACATCATACACCGCTAACGCTTTTCCCTGCCGATTTTGCTGAATGTGCACCAACGCCACGTCATTTAAAACCATTAAAAGATAGAACCGATTGCCGTTGAACGTTTCTAAAGAGGGAAATGCCCTGCCCGCGTCGGCATCCAAAACGGGCGTAAATGACATGTATTCAAGTGCTTTTAAATAGTCTTTATAAGCGGTATCATATTGTTTTAAACCGTAACGGGTTTCTCCTCGATTGATATACAAACCGATGACATCGCCCATGTCATACTCTTGCAGCATTTGGGGATTATTCAAGGTGGCAATTTGCCCACTGAGTATATTTTCGGCTTGTGAGAGTTTATTGTTTTGCCGCAATGACTCGCCCAAATTCATGTAACACCTCAAAGCATCACTAAAATCTTCATTTTTTTTAAACAGCAGAATGGCTTGTGAAAAGTACTTTTCCGCCTCCGAAAACCGTTTTCCGTCGTGCATGATGTTACCCAAATTCATAAACAATTGCGATTGTACTACTTCTCTCCTACCCTCCGCTAACTCATTGGATAAAGAAAGTCCTTGCAACGCCATTTTTTCAGCCTGAGCATATTGTTGTTTTTGGCGTAAAAGCGAGGCATAATTGAGGAACAATTGCGCCAATCTGTCATTATCTATCGGCATTTGTTGCGATATTTTCGAGGCTTCTTCCATAAAAATATGAGCCATGCCCAACTCACCGTTTTCCAAGTGCGTGCGCGCCGTTTCGTACGTGTTGTTAAATCTTAATTTTCCGTATTTGGCAATAGTATCTAACCGATAATGGGCTATTGTCGTGTTAACGGTGTCGTAATAGTCAATTGCTTTAAGAAAATTTTTTTGATTGAAATAGGTTGACCCAATGTTGTGGTAGAGGATTAGTCTGGTAATATTGGTATCGCTCAAAGTCTGTTTTGCAATTGACAAACCCTTGCTATATAAGTTTCTGGCGTGTGATTTATCTGTTTTTACGACTAAATTCCCTGCAATCCGACAAGAATCGGCTAAGATAGCGCCTGATACTGCCTCTTTAACACTTTTATTGTCTTCTAAAATCTTATCGAACAACTTAAAATTTTGGGTACTGCGAGCCGTATCCAGCGCATCGTGGATAAGACGTTGTAAAAGGGTTGTATCTTTTTGGGGGGCGTTGTTTTGTTGGCAACCAAGTATGAATAAAAGGCAAGTTAAAAATGTAAGAATCTCGTTTTTCATTGCTTTTTTGAAAAGTTTAAAGGCACGGTGTCATAATAACATCATTTGCCGCAAAAATTTTGACATTTTGGGTCGCAACGGTTTTATTTTTAGAATTGTCTATGATACACTGCTTGATTTTAGCCGCGCTATGTCCCGGATTCTTACCCCTCAGTATAGCCGCTACTCTTGTGACATAAGCGGTTGCCATCGATGTTCCGGAGGCACTTGCTAAACTGGTGGAATTGAGATAAGTGCTTTTCACATCCACACCCGGCGCAAAAACGTTCACCGATTTGCCATAATTGGTCATGTTGTAGAGTTGAAGCGGGGTGCGGTTGGCATCATACGCCCCTACCGAAATCACAAAATCGAAAGTATCTGAGAATGAGGCGGGCCAAAAAGGCTTCAAATCATTGTTTTCATTGAAATTACCCGCTCCGGCTACCACTATGACATTCTTGGTTTTAGCCGTTTCTAAAAAAGACTTGATTAACTCCGGTGCATTTCCGCCCGAATAGCCCCAACTGAGGTTAAAAACCTGTGCGCCTTTGTCCAAACCGTAATACATACCGCAAACGGCTTTGAAAAGGCTGCCCGTTTGGCTGGTATCCGAAGTGAATTTGACGTTTAATAACTCAAAAGCGACAGTACCAATATCACCGGTATTGGTCGGCACACCGGCGATGATGCCGTTGATATGCGTTCCGTGTCCTTGAACATCTAATGGTTCAATCGGTGACGCATCACCCACATTCAAACCGTAAGTGCCTTCCGCTAAACACACAGCCGGGCTGGCAGGATTCCTTTTCCATAAAAAATCTGACGCCGACAAGTAAGGGTTTGTCGGGTCAACGCCCGTATCAATAATGGCAATCTTCACCGGATTAGCATTGGGCGTTTGGGTGGCTTTTCTGACCTCGCGGTTAGGAGATTCGCGTGCTATGCTGAGGTCGGGAACAATAACAAAATTGGGCGACAATCGCCAAGCACTGCCACTCATCACACCGGCCGCTCCACCGGCGTCTTTGATGACGCCGATGACATCCACATCTTGGTCGTTGCCCCATAACTCAATGCTGTGCGAACAATTACAGGTATCCAATTTTTTAAACCCTTTGTCTTCAAGGTATTGCTTGACCACGCCGTAGTCTCCGGCTAAACCCTGAGCATCTAAAATAATTTCGTTGGGGACATATCGAGAAGGAGAATCTCCACAATCAAGTCTTTGCGGCGTTTCTTTTGTCGGTTTGTTGCATTGGCTGCAACCTAAACAGATTAAAAATGATAGGTATAATAGTTTTTTCATTGGGTAGATAAGTGGTTTGTGATAGAATTCTGTTTTCAAATAGGCTATAAATCTAATTTATTTTAGTGTTAATTCCATATAACGCATTCTTTATTTTAAGTATTTCTATTTTTTTGAAAAAAATGTTAAAAGTTTTATTAAAAAAATAAAGCTCTTGTCACATACATCATATGCAATGTCTACGACCCCTTGCATCGCCGCAGACTAACGGCGTTTGTTAACCTCTAAAATTGTAAACAACTGTTTGATTCTCAGCCATATGGCTGACAGGCAAGAGAAAACTTAATACTGATTTAATCCTAAATTTATTATCACCAAAAAAATCATGACAATGAGCAACATGGAATCAAACAAAGGTTACACTATTAAAGTGGACTTTGAAGAAAAACCCCAAACTGAACTACCCTTGGTCGCCCACATTTTTGACAAAGCGGGCAATTTATTAGAAACTCGACCTATCAAAGGCAATCAATTCACCTCCCCTGAATCCCTTCAACGCAAGCAGGTCTTTATCGCTCCGGCGGAACTAACCCGTTACGAAAGCATTTCGGTTGAAAACTTGGAAAAATTAGGTGCATATCAGCCTTCTTTAAAAGGATTTGACGCGAAAAAAAGGATTTTCGAATTGCCCAAAATACCTTCCTCCTTGGTAATAATCTGGCCTTGGTGCCTTTGCCGCGTGAGAGGTAAAGTATCGAAGTTGTTTCCGTTTCCTTTTTTCCCGATTACGTTTCCGGTGTGTCATGCCCGCGTGCATATCTGTAATTTGGAACCCATTTTGTTCCGTTTACCGGATTCCGTGATTTGGGATATTCGCGACCGTTTGATTGATTTTGAACTCAAGCCATTTCCAATTCCGGAGCCGATACCTGAACCATTTCCGTTTCCGCCAATTCCACGTCCTGAACCCATTAATCCGGTTGCCCGCATGGCAATGCCAGTGATGCGCTCAATGGCGATGATGAACAAAGTTCAAACCGCTACCATTCAACCGGAAATGATTAAAGAGTTGCGTTCGGCAGCGTCTGCCAATCAAGCCCGATTAGCACTCGAAAATTACGTGACCGCAGGATATATTTTGCCTTTCTGCATCACCCATCTTTTGTACAGATGTGTGGAGTTAGATGTGGTGGAAACCGATTCCAACGGCATTTTTGACACCACGTTGTTTTTGCGGTGTTCGCAAAAGAAAAACCTTTATTTCTGGGTTGAATACTTGATTGATGGCGTTTGGCAAGCGGTTTATAAACCGTCTTATTGTGGCAATACTTACTGGAATTACATCTGCAATACTTTTGTGAATATTCGGGTTACCGACTCCCGCGTGCCAATCGGTTGCCGCCCAACTCAAACAAGCAGTTTCTTTGAAGTAGTGAGCATCGGTTCCGGTGCTGTTGTTTCTAATATCAGTCAAAAAGTAGTTAATAATCCGGTTACGCTTACCAAAGACGCCCCTACGGATGCTACCGGTTTGATTGATATGGGTTACGGCGGTCAGAGTCCTTTTGGTAAAGCATTGTCTATTTGGGCAAATTCGGGATTGGGTTTCCCAAGCGCTGACGCTACGCACTATCGTTGTATCTATAAAAAATCAAGTGATGCGGATGTGGCGGCTTCTTGGAAGTCTGTGAATAGTGGCAGTTATTTCCGCTATTATACTGAGGAAGTACAAGTGACGCCGACCAATACCCAGGCTTTTACCAAAGGTTTTGAATTGAAAGACCCTATCGGTGCGGATTTTTATAAATTGACGCATGAGGATGTTGAAAACGATTTGGGCGCGCCTGTTGCCCCCGTTATTAACCGCGAATGGGCAACTGATACTTATCCCATTGCCACATTGGATACTTCAACGCTTGAAAACACCCATTATGACATTCGCATCGAGATTTACAAGAAAAATACGGCTACCAATACCTTCACATTGACAACCGTCGCGAAAAATGTTTTCAAAGTACCGAATCCAAGCAATCCGGCGGCAACAATGGACGCTCCTGATACCTTTTTAACCAAAGTGACTCAAGGCGCTATCACTTCACATGCTTTTGAAATGACCATCCGAGTTGACAATAATGGTTGCAATGCATCGATTGATAACGCGAGCGTTTTGGTTGGAACTGAAACACGTACCTCTGATACTGCTTGTGGTATGGTGAATTATGGTCTTGATAAAAACGTGGGTTTGACGGTTGGTTTCAACGCTCAGCATCCTAATAATTTTGCGCGGTTCAGCTTCGATGTTACGAAGGGTAATTCAGGTTCTATTCTGTCCACTTCGGGACATATTACCGATACCCCTATTGCACCGAATTTCACCAATACGGATAGCCCAACGCATAACCACCATTTCGTCAGTTCAGGCTTGACTGTCGCTGCTTTCTTAGGTGATTGTAATGCCGCTGCTTTTGCTGAAAACCTTTACGTTGCCGCTTTGGCAACCAATGGCAGTAACCGCTTAAATGAATATGATGATGCCAGTACTGCCGCTTTTGCGATGATACCATAGCTTATAATTTCCATATACTGAGGGGCATAGTCCCGAAACCTCGGGGGGGGGGTAAAAATCCCCCCCTCACAAGTAATGCTTGCAAAAAAATTAAAAATATCATTTGTTAACTCTATAAAATTATCCATTTATGGCAACTTCAAATAAATTATTAGCCGAAGGCGCTGAGGCTATGCCCATGCTAAACGACCACTATTGCCCCATTGATTTCCCAAAAGATGTGGAGCGTGACGTCATCAATATCAAACGAACAGTCAATTATCCATCCGGTATTTTTGACCGTATGCAACGTGAAATCATTGTTGAGGTGGACACTTATCTGCGCTTTACGCGCGAAACAGGCGGTTTATTTCTCGGCGATCCGATTTATGCGCATACTCTTTTGCCGGGTGAAAAGGTGCGTTTAGCCAGCAGCGACCGCCGTTCAACTTTCAGTATGGATAGCGAATCCAATTTAAGTTACAAAAGCGTTCAGATGAGTGAATCACAATATTTCCTCTCTTCATTGCGGCATTTTAGTGCTGAAAGCGAAGCCACCCAAAGCGGCAGCAACGAGAGCGGTAACAATGGGGCGTGGGATTTTCATGGTGATGCACACGGGTCTATCGGTTTTTTTAGCGCCAGTGCCAGCGCCAATGCCAAAGGCAGTTACAACAATCATTCATTTGCGGAATACCTCAATTCACAACGCTACCATGCCCAAAGTGCCGAAAGCAATTCGGTAGAAGCCACCAATAAAGCCATGAGCATGTCGGTTGGTGAAGTGTCCACTCGGTCGCATCAACAAGGAGCAAGCGAAGACCATTTCGAATCAAGCAGCCGCGAGTTCAAAAATGAAAACAAATCGCACGCCGTATCTTATTTGTTTTATCGGTTGAACAAACGTCAAACCGTGACTTTTGAAGTGACTTCCATCGAAATGCGCATCAAAGACCCGAATTCGCAAACGGGCTTTACGCACATTGCACCGGCGGCTACCAACATCAAACTAATTCCCCAGTATCTACCGGCTACCTCCAAAATTGCCCGAGGGTTTAGGTCTGAAGATGCTAAAAACGAATCCGGTCGTTATTCTAATTTATCTATCAATACTGATGCGATTAACCGTGAACGGCTGTTGTTAGAAATTAATCGTCCGAGTTTTGATGCAGCAACCCGCCAAAGAGCGATTGATAAGGTCAAAAAAGAGTTGATGACCACCGGTATCATTCAAGAAAATGGTGACCCAACACCACAACTTTTGGCAAAAACTAATTTCAAAAAAGAGTCTTCTTTGCCTACTGCTGGCATTGTGGTAAAAGGTTATATTGATGAATGCAACACCAGTGAGCCATTAATGATTCGCCGCTATGAACTTGAAAATGAGCGTTTGGCATTACAAAATGATTTACTCCGTAAGCAAATAGACTTGCTCGAAAAATCGCAGGAATACCGTTGCTGCGATTGCAAGGAAGACACTCCGCCTATTGAGTGAATGTGATTTTGAAAATGCACCTATTTATTGGGGTAAACACTTAGCCCCCTAACCCCCAAAGGGGGAACACCAAGAAAATATGCTCAATTAGTTCAATAAATGAGCGTTTTTAGCATTTTCGAGTAGAACTCCCCCTTTGGGGGTAGGGGGGCTAAGTATTTACCTTTTTTCTTTGACTGCCCATAACTATAATCCCCCGTATTGGAAGTTTTAGCTTATATTTATTGAATATACCGTTGTTTCAAGCATACATTTTGAACGAAAAAATATTAAATAACTCATTTTAACCATCAACCCTTTCAGCTATGAAAACTTCACTTATTGTCGCCTTGTTATTCATCACTACCTTATTAACCGCTCAAAGAATTGGACAAGTTACTCAAGGATTAAGCACTTTAGAAGGCGGGCTTTGGCCCAATAAAACTTGCGCAGTGTGTTGGGAAAATCCCTCCGCTGGCGATGCTACACAACGGCTCTGGGTTCAAGATGCCATCCAAAGCACATGGGAAAAAGAATCCGAATTTCGATTTACCGGTTGGGGCACTTGCTCCGCTAACAGCAAAGGCATCCGCATCTTGATTACGAATGAATGGCCCCGCGCCAAAGGATTGGGCACTCAATTAGACGGTAAAAAAGATGGTATGGTATTAAACTTCAACTGGGTAAAATGCCCGATGGGCGAGACAAGCGAACAATGTATAAAAAAAGTTGCGGTACACGAATTCGGCCATGCTCTGGGTTTTGCTCATGAACAAAATCGTAAAGATGCCCCCTTAGAATGTCAAAATGACGCTCAGGGAACCACGGGAGACTGGTGGATTACGTCATACGATGCCAATTCCATTATGAACTATTGCAATCCTACTTGGAACAATGCCGGTTTGCTGAGCGAGTTGGATAAATATGGTGTTAGGCTTTTATACGGGGGTGGCGGATATATGGTAGATCCTATTATCTATGGAACCAATACCGCCAACGATTTACTCTGGTATAAACACACAGGACATTGGAATGGTACATTTGAATGGAGTAGCAACGCCGGTAGTAAAGTGGGTACCGGTTGGGCATTCAAACAGCTTTTTTCTGATGGAGAAGGTCATCTCTATGGCATAAAGGAAAACGGCGATTTATTGTGGTATAATCACAATGGCTACCATGAAGGTACCTTTAATTGGTCTCAGGCTTCGGGCTCTAAAGTAGGATCGGGTTGGAATATTGGGTATAAAGCCGCATTTTCTGCCGGCAGTGGTGTTATCTACTTGATTAAAGATAATGGCGATTTGATGTGGTACAAACATTTGGGCTATCAGGACGGCAGTTTCATTTGGGATCCGGCGAGTGGAACAAAAGTGGGTAATGGTTGGAGTGATTTCTACGCCGTTTTTTCAGGGGGCAATGGCGTTATTTATCTCATTGACAATAATGGGGATCTTTTTTGGTACAAACATGCCGGGTTTACGACCGGAGGGAATAGTTGGTATGGTGGTACTACCAACAAAGTAGGGAACGGCTGGAAAGCCATTCGACAAATTTTTTCCACGGGTTGGGGACATATCTATTTTGTGGGAGCGGATGGTTCATTGCGCTATTACAACCACTTAGGCTTTAATAATGGCACAGCTACTTGGGGTACAGGCAGCGGGAATAAAGTGGGAACAGGTTGGTCAGCTCTAAAAACTATTGGGATGGGCAGTATCAATCCATCATTACTCAGTCATGTGGTTAAAAAAGAAACTTCAGCTGTGCCGAATATTGTCAAAGTCTTTAAGCAATAAAAAATACATCATATAAAACTGTATAGCCCAAAACCATAATGACAAATACACTTCGAATGAAAAGTAGAAAGTAGAAGCCCCAAAAATCATCACATTATTAAGGCGCGTTCCAAATCACAACAAATTACTATCATATATTTTCAGAGTCTTTGTATTTCTGCATTCTACTTTTCGTTCTTGGTAATTTTTTAAAACTAAATTTTCAAAACCCGCGCTAGCCATTGCATCATTTTTTGATTCTGCCCAATGATTGCCAGAAAATTAATGACAGATGGAAAACGATTTAAAAATTTCATGAGAAATGTACTTCTGGCAAGTTCTGAACCCACTTTTTTATACACAGCAGAGTCGTATTGCTGCATAAAGCCCGCCGAAAAATCAGCTGCTTCAAAGGACTTTATGGCTTGTTGGGCGGCAAATAAACCGCTCCACATGGCTTTATCAATACCATGCCCTTGCAACGGGTCAATCAAAGCCGCCGCATCCCCGCAAAGCATAAAGCGGTTACCCGAAATGACTCTTTTTTGAGTGCCCAAAGGCAATGCAAAACCCTTAATGCCGTCCATTGATTCAGCCTTCCGAAAGCGTGGAGCAATATTTGGCATGGTGTCAGTAATCAAGGTTAAAGTATCGCGCAATTTCATGTGTTTTTTGTTGTTGCCATTAATACCCGGTAAAATGCCAAAACCGACGTTTGCCCAACCATTTTCAAGGGGAAAAATCCAAAAATAACCGGGTAATAGTTCTTTAAAAAAGTGGAACTCATTGACTCCTGCCTTCATACCTTCAACACCCCGAAAATAAGCCCGCACCGCCGCACAGGAATGGCTATCTCGTAAATAAAATGCTCCAAATTGTCTTGTTATAATCGAGTTGGCTCCATCGCAACCCACGACAATTGCCGCTGTCAATGACGCACCGTCTTGAAATTGACAATTAACACCCTCTTCATTAACTGTCACTTGTTGCAATCTTTTATTGTCTAAAACTGTCGTTTCCGTTTCTGACCTAACAAGTTGGGTGAGGAAATTATCAAAATTTACACGCTTGCTGTTATAAGCATACGTTACCCAATCCAAGGTAATGGCTTTTCCATTCGGAGCGAAAGCCTTGGAAGTTCGGACGTCTGCTTTGTCCGAAAATTGCTTCATGGCTTGCCCCCATTTTGGGTTTATTTTATCCATCGCCTTAAAGGCTGGGCCAGGAATGGCATCGCCACATATTTTATCCCGAGGAAAAATCTCTTTATCAATCAAAACAACCCGTAAGCCACTCCCTTGCAACGCCAACGCACAAGCACAACCGGCCGGTCCCGCCCCAATAATGGCTATATCGTAAGAATTGGTCATTTTTCAACTCGTTTTTCATATTTGTCCTCTCCCGAGGTTTCGGAATCTCCCCCCTCAGTATGCCTAACCGTTAGGCAGATATAAACTCATTTTTTAATAAATAATCACTCTTTTGGTATCTCGGAAGGCTGTTGTTCTGAACTTTGTTTAAGAGATTTTAAATAATTTTTACCGGATACTACTTTTTCTCCGCGTTCTTCTTCAATTAATTTTCGGGCTTTTCCTGCCATACCGCCACCCTTAAATGCTGCTGTCCTATTTTCGTCAAAACCCTGAGCATCATCTTTCACTGCTTCGCTTCTGGTCAATTCCTCGCCCAATGCCGTAAAAATGAGTTCCAACGGTGTCATGTGGTCGCGCAATTCATGATTGGGTTTTTCTAATCCTTTTACTTTTTTATGCTCGCTTGGATTTAAGCCAAAAGTACCTTTCGCAATAATAGCTGTTAAAATTGAATATTCGCTGCCTTCTTTTATACCTCTGTTTTTCCATTCGCTCGTCAATTGTTTTCGAGTTTCGATACTTTGTAAGCGCCTTTCAATCCATTCGTCGGTATAACCTTTAGCTTTATAAATCTGAGTCAACCGCTCAAACCCTAATTCTGGGTTTTCAGTTTCTTGAATGCGTTCGCTCCCGACTTGCGCCAACCACAACTTTAAAGGCTCCGCTTTAGGAGAAGATACAGACATGACAATCCGTAAAATACCATCTGTATTGGCACAAATGACATTTTGTTTACCTCCTGCTGTTTGCATTTTAAGGGGGTACGAAATTTGCGTACCCCCTTGTTTATCAAGTTCAGGGTCACGCCTTTTTAAATCATTCCAATACCGTTTCGGATTTGTAGTATCTGTCAAGAGCGCTATGACATCAAAAATTGAAAAATACCACTGCTCTTCATGCCATACTTTTCTAATTTCTTTACCCTCAAAAGGGATTAATGTGTTGTCCATTGTGTCAGATTTAAATTTGATAAAGCAATAAAATTCGAAAAGTTAGTCTGCTGTTTTTCAAATTCTTTATGAATACTCTACCTGCTTAATAAGTTTTACAAAAGTAGATATTCGCTTTGAAGAAAATAAAATTAATTTTGCTGCCCAAACGGTGATTCACCATCATTTTTTTAAAATAAGAAACCAAAAACCGGCGTTTAAAACTTCAATTTTTACTAAAACAATAAGGGTGTCTGAAACAAATAAAATAAAATTTGCTGTTATCGGGTGTGGTCATATCGGCAAACGCCATGCAGCAATGATTCAACAAAACCCTGATTGTTTGCTCTCTGCTCTATGCGATGCCCGTCCACGAGAAACGTTGGGTTTAGAGATGTTTAACTCGATTCCTTTTTTTGCTGATATCAATAGCCTTTTGCAAGCGAATATCCCCTTTGACGTGATGACTATTGCCAGCCCCAATGGTTTCCATGAGCAACAAGCCTTGCAAGCCCTCGATGCCAATAAGCATATTATCATCGAAAAACCGATGGCATTGACCAAAGCGGGGTGTGAACGTATCATTTACCGCGCTTTACAGAAACATAAGCAGGTTTTTTGCGTTATGCAGAATCGTTACTCCCCCCCCTCAGTATGGCTTAAAAATTTAGTTGAAAATGGGGTGTTAGGAAAGATTTTTATTGTCCAAATAAATTGTTATTGGAATAGAGACGACCGCTATTATAAAAAAGATAATTGGCACGGTAAAAAAGATTTAGACGGTGGAACACTTTTCACGCAATTTTCACATTTTATAGATTTGATGTATTGGTGTTTTGGAGATATACACAATATTCAAACCCGACTAAACAATTTTTCTCATCAACATTCCACTGATTTTGAAGATTCCGGGTTTGTGAGTTTCGATTTTTTAGAAAGTGGTATGGGCAGCATTCATTTTTCAACCGCTGTTTGGGATAAAAACTTTGAAAGCAGCATCACCGTTATAGGCGAGAAAGGCTCGCTCAAAATTGGTGGGCAATATATGGATAAGGTAGAATATTGCCACATCAAAGATTATGAAATGCCGGAATTGACCCCGCATGGTCCGCCCAATAAGTATGGTGATTACAAAGGCGCGGCAGCCAATCACCATTTTATTATTGATAATGTGGTCAGGGTACTGAGGGGGGAGTCCAGCATCACGACCAATGCTCTTGAAGGCATGAAAGTGGTGGATATTATCGAGCGCATTTATCATCATTGATTAAAAAAAGAAAATTTCATCTGACTGATATATGATACCTTTTTTAAATTTAAAGCAAGTCAACGCTGTTTATGAAGCAGAACTTTACGAAGCTTTTCGGGAAGTGATGGACAGCGGTTGGTATATTATGGGCAATAAACTCAAAAAATTTGAGGAAGAATTCGCTCATTTCAGCCAAACAAAATATGCCATTGGAGTCGGAAATGGCTTAGATGCCCTCGCCCTCAGCCTCAAAGCATTGAATATTGGCAAAGGGGATGAAGTCATTGTGCCTTCCAATACCTATATCGCATCGTGGCTCGCCGTTTCTTACGAACACGCGACGCCTATTATGGTTGAGCCGCGCATGGAGACCTATAATATCAATTCTGATTTGATAGAAGAAAAAATCACGCCTCGCACGAAGGCAATAATGCCGGTCAACTTGTACGGACAAGCAGCTGAGTTGGATAAAATTGAAAAAATTGCCCGAAAATATAACCTCTTAGTAGTAGAAGACAATGCACAATCGCAGGGTGCGCAATGTGCCGGGCGACTTGCGGGTTCTTTCGGCGATATCAACGGCACAAGCTTTTATCCGGGTAAAAATTTGGGTGCTTTGGGCGATGCCGGAGCAGTCACTACCAATGACGAGCATTTAGCCAATCGGGTCATTTCATTGCGTAATTACGGTTCAATGAAAAAATATTACAACGATGAAAAAGGCTATAATTCGCGTTTGGATGAAATGCAAGCCGCTTTTTTATCCGTCAAATTGCAATATTTGAATCGCGATAATGCGCAGCGCAACAAAGTAGCATCTTGGTATGATTCGTTACTCGAAGGTGTTGGAGATGTAGTGTTACCAGTAATAGCCGATAACTGTACTTCCGTTTATCACGTGTACATGATT
>JANPGW010000240.1:0-19184 GCA_031424115.1 Saprospiraceae bacterium
GCGTGACACGGCTTCGAGCCGTGCCACGCATTGCAACAATAAATAAAACAAAATCGTATAGGTTTATTATTGATTTTGTAAAAAATATATATTTTTACCATTCTTAAACAAATCATAATCAATACTTTGAACAAAAAATTACCCCTCACGCTGACCAAGCAGCAATTATGTGCAGCGTTAGGTTTGTACTCACATAATCACCGAAGCGGTAATACAAGATATTACACCGACAAGCTCCGCAAACATTACCTAACCGACGAGGTATTGCAGCAGCTTAACATCACGCCGGGCGTGTTCGATAGGAGAGGGGTATTTGTCTTTGATGCGCTCAAAACAAAAAAACTGTTTGAACTCATTGAGGAATTGCGAGAACTTGAATTTTAATGATAGCTAAATTATAGTATTTCTTTTCAATATCTAATTAGAAGCTCACGCGCTGGGCGTGTGGGCTTTTTTTCTTAAACTTTTATAATCATAACATGAAAAAATTATTGTTAGGCTGGATGACTGTTATTCTCTTGATGCTCCGCACCAAAAAGCAAAAAGCGAACTTCTTTGAAGGCGCAACCGTGGCGCGTGGCTGCGATGCTGGCGGCTGCGGTCATTTCGGCGCACCGCGTGGCTCACGCACCCATCAGGGCTTCGATATTCTTTGCACCCCCGGCGCGGAGGTGCTTTGTCCGTTTGCCGGTTACATAGAGCGCACCGTTGACCCCTACGGCGACGGCAAATTTTCAGGCTTGAAAATCAAAACGCTGGACTTCGACATGAAAATCATGTACATGCAGCCATACGGCGGGCTAATCGGCGAAGCTGTCAAGAAAGGCACAGCCATCGGCACGGCTCAAGATGTTTCGACGCGCTACTCTCCCGGCGTCAAGCCACACCTCCACATCGAAATAGCGGTCAATGGTTTTAACGTTGACCCTGAACCATATTTATTTTAATATTTAAAACCTGAATCAATGAAAAAGAAGTTTAACACCAAAACGGCAATAGATGATGATACTCAATTTATAGCGCGTCAGGTATTTTTAGAATCTATAAAAGAATGGGATAGGATTAAACAAAACGGTAAGCTGATACTTGATAACATCCCATTAAAAAAGGACATTGACGGAATTATTAAAGATGATGACGGTCAATTCATACACCCATTAGCCGAAAGTTCAGAGTTTCTATCTATTATGTTAGGTCACTTGATTGAATCGTCATTCGGTGAAGGCTCAACGGTCACAATCATAGGCGAAGATGTCATAATAAATAAAGCATTAAAGACAATGGTAACACCTTCAAATTCAATTCAATTTCAAGAAAAGTATTTAATAGATTCTATTGAAAGAAATGGCGGTCAAAAAATTGAGTGTGACACTCAAATACTGTACGATATTGTAATAAATGAGTACACAAGATTGCATTTTGTTTTCAGAGACAATAACTTCATTTTTGTTAGTCTAATCTCTAAAAATGAAGGAAAAATTATTGTTGCTCAATTGTTAAAAAGTACCTATGCTTTAGCTATTTATCATATTGGCGGCTCATATCCTAAAATATTGGATAGAATGATTGTAAAATGGATGATACATTGGAGTGATTTATTAAAGTATGGTGAAACATTTTATGAAAGTGAATTATTTTAAGGCAAAATGAAAAAAATCATAATAATAACGGGGCATATCAGAACGATTGACCCTGCTGTGGTTAAGGACATAGCAAATCGTTATCAGGATGCAGTTATTTGTCATAGAGAAAACCTGAATGAATTTGATGAAGAATTGCGCCCTAAACTGTTAGAAGCGATTAATGATGCTGAAAATAATGAAGCTAAAATCTATAATTTTGTTATAACTAAAATTAACTCATTCCCATTACCTACATTACATTTTGAGAAAAAAGGGAAGCATACACCAAGACAGACAAGCAAATACTTGTGGAAACGGTAATTTTTCAAAAAATCAACACCCCCTCAGTACATGCGTTGCTGGGGGGGTATAATGTTATTTAAAATAATAGTTATGTGTAAAAAATCAAAAAATAAAACTTTTAAATATAGTGCTATTGCACTATGTGAAAAATGCAACGGTATATCCTTTGAATTGAGAAAAATATGCGAAGGTCAAAGTTTGCAATCTGTCTTAATATCCGAAACCATGTGCCACGATGGTATGGGATGGGATTTGAATACTTTTGATATTATTTGTACTCATTGTCTAACATCAGATTATATTATCAATCTCACATTAAAAGTAGGTCAAAGCCCTGTACAAGGTCTTTAATTTACCCCCTCTTTACATCTCCATTACGCCACTTTTACCCCTCCTTTACGCTCAATTACGTTCGTTTACAGGGCAATTACAAACGCCTGAATCTATTACCCCTATGTTTGTATTGAAATTTTTAGTAAATAAAAATAATCAATATGAACATAGGTAAATTACTATTGGCTGGCGGTTTGGCTTTTGGGGGGTATTGGCTCTATACTCGGCGCAATTTGCAAGACCAAATTATGATTGGTACGCCGCGCGTCCATCGCCTGTCAGGTTCTAATCTTATCCTTATGCTCCCGGTCAACAATATTTCAGACGTTGACCTCACCTTCAACGGTTTCTTAGGCTATTTCTACGCTCAAAATAAGCAAGTCGGCTCGGCTCTGATGCAAACGCCAGCGGGCGGCATTGCTATCAAAGCCAAAACACAAACAGATTTACAGGTGGTGGTATCGCTTGACCTCATTTCGAGCGCATCGGTTATCTATCAACTCATTTCAGGCGGCAATTGGCGCGATGCTAATGCATGGCTCAAAGGCAATGCCTTTATTATGGGTACGGTCAAGATACCCGTCAACGTGCAAATGCTCTAATCGGTGATGATATGATGACATTCAAACAGGCGCAAAAGTACGTAACAAAGCCAAAAAACAGGCAGACGGAAACATACGAAAACGGCGACACTCAGGACATTATCGAAACGATGCTATACGCCGAACGGCAAGAGCAAGAACAAAGGTTCATGCAGAAGCTCGCACCGCTTTTGAGGGGTGCAGATGCTTTTGAAACGTGCCGGAATGTGTTTGATTTTGTCCGCTCAGGGTTGCGCTATATTGCGGATCCTCGCGGACACGAAAAAGTAAAAAGCAGCCGACAAACATTGTATTCAGGCTATGCGGACTGCAAATCTTATTCGATACTGATATGCTCTTTACTCCGTGAGCTGGGCATCAAATACAGTTATCGGTTTGTGAGCTGGCAGTCGGGGCGCGATGTATCGCATGTGTACGCGGTGGCGACCTTGAGCAATGGCAGTTTTGAGTTTCCGGTGGCTTTGGATGCTATCCCGGATAGTTGCGGCTTCGACTGTGAAATTAAGTACGCTTACAAAAAAGACTACGATTTTATGACAAAAATATCATATATAGATGGGGTAAATGCTCAAAACAGCAACCCAATACCCCCCCCTCAGTCACCTATCAATTGGGTGAGCTTGACGGATGGTGAGGCAGCTCTCGCACTCGCTAAAGACCGCTTGATGTTGCTCAGAGCAGCACATCCCGACGCAAAAAACGCTAAAACATGGGATAAGGCTATCACGTGGATTGATAACGCCATGTTTCGCGGTTTGCACTCCGGCGCGGTGGCGTTGCCCGGCGGCGGTGTGTTCGCATCGAGAGAGGAACAGGGTATTTTACGGTTTATGAAATCCGCTCAAAGCCGTTTTGCTCCGGCGATGGGTGACGCGTTCGCGTTCGTGGGGCGCAAAAACTCATGGGAAGGCATCCGCGAGCTGGGGCATGTGGGGGATATTCCGATTGAAGACTGTGATAAATTGTGTACTTACAAATCATGGAGCGAAGAAGAAGGCACTTATCTCGATACGATTGATACAGAATGTATGTCAAAATGTACCGACCGCAACCTGTTAGCCAAAGATTTAATGAAAATTGCGGCTGGTTCAGGTCATCATTTTTTATACGAGTACATGACCGACGCGCAGCTTATGCTTGTCAGAGAGACGAAAAAATACAAGTTTGATAATCAGACGCAAGTCATTTCTAAGTTTGCCGACATCACCACTATCTCACGCGCTAACGTCAGGGAGTTATTCAAGACCGAAATCATGCGCAAAAATAATGAATTGGGCATCGGCGCAATGATACCGGAGCTCGCTATCAATGAGCTGATAAAAGAGTTTGACCTCACTTTTGATGAAGTATTCACGAAATACCCGGAGGGGCGCATTAGTGGTATCGGTGGCATTGGCAACCCATTTTTTCCGGTGGCGTTTTGGATTATTTTGGCGTGTGTGGCGGCTATTATTGCGGTTGCCGGGCTTGTTCAGGTCATTCAGGGCAGAGAGCCGACGGCGTTTGACCGTTTGGCTGGCTTTACGAGGGCTATCATCAACCCGACGGATAAATCAACAATATGGAGTCCCGAAGGTGTGGACTTTAAAAATAAAAACATAACGACCTGCCCGGTAGGATTTGTAAAAGACGCTAACAATCAATGTATTCCTGAGCCACCTAAAAGCGAGACACCTTCTTGGCTTTTACCAGTAGCAGCGGGCGGTTTAGTATTAGGTGGTCTTGTATTATCAAGTAAAAGCAAAAAATAAGCCCTACCCAAAGGGGTAAGGCTTTCAAAATCTTGACATACTGAGGGGGGGGTATCAAAAACGATATTCCACAGATAATTCAATATTTACGGCATTTGAACTTCCTCCTATCAGTATGGTAGGGGCAAATGGATTGGTTGAATTATACAGGCTTCCGATAATAACACCACCGACATAATCCGGTGTGAGTGAACCATCATTGTCATATAGTTTAAAAACTATCTGATTGCTAACATCAAATATGACGGGTTTGGTTACAGGACTGACAATAAGCGGCAAATCCGTAGCCGTGACATTGGTAAAATAGCCGTCTTGTTTCCATAAAACCACACCTGAGGGGTATTCGATGCTGATGTAAATGTCCGCTCCTGATGTTGGAAAAGAATCCCAAGAGCCACCGGACGAGGTTGTAACGGGAAACTTAGTGACTTTGAATGACTTGATAAGAATTGAAGAAGGTGTTTTTTGCTTTTCACAGGCAGCCCCCTCAAATCCGGTCGGGCAAGAGCATGAACCATTGACACACACACCACCATTGAGGCAAGAAACACCCGCACAAAGGTCTTTTTTACAGGATTGCATGGCAGGTAAAAGGAGCAAGAAAGGCAAAATAATGGGAATAAACGTTTGGACGATTTTTTTCATGTCTAAAAGTTTTTGGTTAAAAAATAAAGTTTCAACAAAGGTAAAAATAAATTTATTCATTCTAAAAATAAAAAGAATATGGCAGCATCAGCAGTCGGTAAACGTCGGGGAAGACCCAAAGCAAAAGCAACGCCTAAGAAAAAAAGCCGGGTACGCGGTGCGGCGGTAGCGTCAACCAAAAAAGCAGCTCCTAAAAAGGCAACCGTGGGCGCGGCATCATCGAAAACTTTTGAGGGCAAAACATACAGTTTTATGTCTTGTTTTGGCTCGGTGGTATCAGCGAAAAAGGCAGCGTGTGACGTTCGCGCAAACGGCAAATTGGCGCGTGTGGTGGACGGTTGCGTCTATACGCGAAGCAAAAAGTAAGGGGCAATCAATCAACAAACACCATTTTTCAAAAAAAACAACATTCAAAAATTTAAATCAAGATAATCATGGCGTGTGCATGTTCAAAAAGAATCAGCGGTAGCCGATTCCAAAAAAAAGGGTATAACGGCATCCTCGAATCCGTTGGGCGCGGCGTAGCAGCTTTCACGGGCTTTTCGGCTGGCGAGTTATTGACTAATGTAGTATTGAAAGACCAAAAGGCAGATAATCGGGGCATTATTGGCGTCGGTAAAGTGGGCGTGTCTCACCTTGTCGCTCCGCTTTTGTTGCCGGATAGCATCATGGACAACGATTATGTGCAGGGCGGTCTGGACGGCTTCGGCGTGTCAGGTATCAAAGACATTTTGATTACCTTCTCAAAAGACTTCGCAACGAAGCTCGGTATTTCGGGCGTGGATTATGGTTATTCCGCGCGTCGCTTGCAGATGACAACAACCTCACGCTCAACCGATGGCGGCGGTAATGAGGTCAAAGCCGATTTACAGTAACTCAGGTCAGGCATCAAAGCAGCAGATTCAAAAATCATTTAAAAATTCAAAAAAAATTCATAAAGCTATGAACAAGGTTTCAACAGACCGTCAAGCATTTGACTATTTCAAAGATAATATTTTGCGTCCGGCTGGTGCTGGTTCAGCAATCATCAACGAGCGGACTTTCATTTTGGAAGCAAAGCTCAACAACCAATCACGCGATATGACTTTCCGTATTTTGGAAACAAAAAAGGATAGCGACCGCGAGATTAAACTCGACCTTGAGGACATCGCTTTGATTACTCAAATCCGCTTGAGCTGTCAAAAAGTGCGCGAAGAAAACGGTTACACGATTCCGCTCACGCCGGACTTGACTTATGCAGACAAAGATTTCTTTGTTGGCGTGTTGGGTGGTAAAAAAGAGGTGGACGCAGTGAACGCTATTTGGGATGGTGGCAAACTTTCATTAGAAAGTAAGTCAACAAAACGCCTTTCTCAATTCGATACCTATAACCTTTTGCACGTGCCACAGGTGCAGCTCAAAGAGGATGGTCAGCCGATATACGGCACGGACAACGAAGGACGCGGTTATTATTCAATCATCAATCCGTTCGTCCTGAGCGGCAAGGCTGAAAATGATATTCGCTTAACGCTCGGCTACATGATTTCTGAAATTATGGAAGGTAAGCACGACGCAACAGGCACGGCTTACGCTGGTGACGTCTATAACGTGGTGCGCTTGCGCTTGCGTGGTTTCGTTGGTCTTAACGCTGCGTCGAAGTATTCGGCATGGTTGGAAGGTCAGCCAAAAGTGTAAGAAAAAAAAATTCATGGGATTAAATATTGACTAAAAAGCGGTGTATGTCTCGCATTTGCACCGCTTTATTTTTCTCTATTTTCAAAACTATTCTAAAATCAAAAAATAAAATGGCATCTGAAAGAAAAATGACCCCGGAGTTGATTACGTGGCAACAACGCGGTTTTCATCCATTTACAGAAGTGATTGAAGTGCCGATAAAATCGGGTATGGACATCGGTAACTTTCCGTCAGACCAAGATTTTAAGAGCGACGCGACCCAAATATTAGGCTTGAGGGCGTACATCAACAATGACACGGACACGGCAAAAAGTTTTCTCTCAAAAACGAATCTTCTAAAAAAAGAACTTTTAGAGAGTGCTGGGGTAACGCTTTATGAGTCGAACTCTGAGAAGGTGTACCGTATGCCATTGGCTAAGTTGGTGAATACGGACAATCAACCCTATCAAAAAATTTGGATAAAAGGCTATTCATCAAAAGAATCAAAAATCACGCTCGGAAAACCCGTAACGGAAGATTGCGTGGTGCTTATTGAAGTGATTTATGTGTAATATTTAGTCGAATTTTAGTCACAACGTCTTTATTTAATCCTTGAAAATTTAACGATATGCAAAATGCCTTAACAACCATAGAAGATGTATTTATTTGGATGAAAGACAATGATTCTTACATCTGGACACTGTACTCCCTCGACAGAAAAACGATACACTCCCGTAATGAGAACGACGCCGACCCCGAAAGGTCAAAGGCGATGCTCAAACAGGCGATATTATCGCGCTCGGTGTATGGTGGCACGTTTGCAATCTATATCAACGGCAAAAAAGGCAACGGCGGTGAATGGTCAGACTTGACACTGGAATCTCAAAAAGGGGTAGATACAAGGGTCAACGGCGGCGGTATTCAGGGCGTCAATAATGCCGTGCCGTTTGGCGTCGGTAGCGTCAATGAGTACATTGATAAGGAATTTGAACGCCGCGAGCTTATGCGCCGCGTGCAGGAGCTGGAGGGCGCATCGGGGCAAAGTGACAAGTTTTGGCAGCGGCAAATTGAGAACATGACCCAACACCCGGACTTTAACCCGAATACGCCGATTTTGGCAATTGGTGGCTTGGCGTCGCGGCTCATCAACATTATGGAGATTGCGCTGGGCGTGAATGGCTCAACCATGACCCCATTGGTGCAGCCGGGTGCAGATAGACCGCAAGGCTCAACACCCGTCAACGGTGCAGCGCAACAACGTACTGAGGGGGGGGTAATTCCACATACGCCTGAAGTAGCTGAAGATAATACTGAAGCGGAATACGATGGCGACGCGCTGGCGGAAGTGTGCGACGAATTAAGCGAGATTTACCCGGATAAAAGACCGGAGGAAGTGCTTTTGATTCTGAAAAATATGGTGAAACAAGACAAATCAATTGCTTCAACCGTGCGGAGCATGGCAAAATTTTAAAGAATGAAAAGACGCAGAGTAGTATTTTTTGAACCCGTAGAGACGGAGCAGGAGATTCAGATTGAGGATTACCCTGCTTTTATGATTCAATCGTCAAGCAATACTATTGTAAGACTTGACAGACGGTGGCTCTTAATGCCTGACCAAACTTTTCACGCTATGCTTTTGAAAGATGGTGAGGTGTACCGTCAGAAGATACACATCAGTTTTGGCGACGAGAATGTGGTGGATGAACCGGAGGACGATATTCCGGTCAAACGATTAGTTAATTACGCAGCAATATTATAGAAAATGTCATCAGTAATTGGAGTAAGCCAATATATCAGGAAGTGCAAATGCAAAAATAACGGCGTGGCGGTGGGTAATTGCCCGACGGTTATTCACGAATTTAGGGATTTTACGGGCGTTACAATAATCAGCCCGTTAGACCTATCTCGATACAACAATTTGCAAGTGACAGAGGGCGGTCTTGTTTTGAGCGAGGGCATTGATAGAGATTATACGATTGACTTATTGACCAACAGCCTTGTATTTGTGCAGCCTATCAACGAGCTGGACGTGAGGATCACTTATTTTGATGTGTGCAACAATGACAGCGTATTACCGCAAAATCTTGAAACACATCCGGACATCGAA
Source organism: Saprospiraceae bacterium (assembly GCA_031424115.1). Taxonomy (GTDB): domain Bacteria; phylum Bacteroidota; class Bacteroidia; order Chitinophagales; family Saprospiraceae; genus JAAFJT01. The sequence goes on from JANPGW010000240.1 coordinate 9,017, forward strand.
ACGGCAAAAGCGGCCGGTCTTGAGGTGGGTCAGTTTTTCTGCTTATCAACCGAAAATACACCGCAGATGTACCGCAATGTTGTGGTGTACATCGCTCAATAAAACCCAAAAAAGCATCAAAAAAATAGCATGAAAAAGTTTTGCATCATCATATTGTTTTTGGTTATGGTTGCCAATTTGGCAGCACAAAGTTACGGCGCAGGCGTGGAGCATCGCCTTGATGCACCGACAAGCACCCCTCAGTATAGCAAAAAACCTGCTCTTTTGTCGTATGACAGCACAGAGCAAGCTCTATATGTCAACTCAAAAAGGTTCGGCTGGTACAAGCTCATATCACCGTTTGAGCGGTATGTGCGCGCGGTGGCTAATTTGAATTTTAATAGTGGCCAGCTCTACACATGGGCATCGGTGGAGAGCTTCATCACCACCAGCGCGGGCGGTTCGCAGATGGTCAAAAACGGTTATTATCTTGTCAAGTTCACGGCGAATCAATCACCGCTCGACAGCGCAACGGTAGATTTTACGGGCGCAACGGTGGCGGTGGCGTCAGCTCTCACGACTATTACGAATAATGACATGTTTTTGGTGCGCTATTATCGCGGCGTTTTGATTTCGCTCAACTTCATGGATGACAAAACAAATCGCCCATTGGTATCAAACCGCGATACACTCATACAGCATCGGGTGGAAATAGACAGCCTAAAGGCAGACAGTTCAGGAACGCGGTTAGACAGTTTTTTGAACAAAAACTATTTGTACGTGCCTTTGACGGTCTTTGCGTGCTATCAAAACGTGTTAGCTCCCTCTAACCTTAACGACATTCTGAGCGAGTTAAACAATTATTTTATTGCACCCCCTATGATGACAGGCGATACATTGGTGGGCATACAGCTCGCATTTTGCACCGCGTCAAATTGGATTTCACAAATCCGGTTAGCGCGTGTCATTGGCAGCTCTACGGTGCAATGGTTCACATTACAGGCTTTACGCGTACCTGAGAATCAGTTATTTTATTACACCAATAATTTTATTGCGAATAATCAAGTGTTACGCGAAAACGACCGGATAATCGTGTATTCGCTGGGGTATTTAGCTCCTCAAAATCCACCGACGCGCATAGACGCGAAAGGATTATCGGCAACGCTGGTCATCAAACCGAAGCGGCGGTAAATCAAAAAAGTCAATTTTTCAATTAAATATATTTAACAACATTAAAAATTTATAGCAACATGGCTGGAACTAAGCATGAAGTAAACCGAATCCGGGAAGGACAAGCCGGACAAGTAATTTTTACGGACAATAACGGCGTGAGCTCATGGGTAAACCCGGCAGACTTACCGGCGATTATCGCAGCATCGACCGCAGCAGCAGCAGCACAAGCGGAAGTTGACACCCTTGAAGGCATTGTTACAACAGTTTCAGGCGTAGCAGATGCAGCAGCCACCGCAGCAGCAGCAGCACAAGCGGAAGTTGACACCCTTGAAGGCATTGTTACAACAGTATCAGGCGTGGCCTCAGCCGCATCCAGCGCAGCAGCAGCAGCGCAGGCGGAAGTTGACACCCTTGAAGGCATTGTTACAACAGTTTCAGGCGTAGCAGATTCAGCGGCGACCGCAGCAGCAGCAGCACAGGCGGAAGTTGACACCCTTGAAGGCATTGTTACAACAGTTTCAAGCGTAGCAGATGCCGCCGCCGCCGCAGCGACACAGGCACAGAGCGAAGTTGATGCATTGGAAACAGTTGTAGCCAACATCGAAGCAATGAAGCCAATTTACAAGCGCGTGAAAGTTGGTACATTCACGAACATGACAGGCAAAACGCAACATTTAATTTTGCCGACTGGCGTCAATTTGCACAGCTTGAAAGTGTATAAGGATGGTTTGTTGTATTCGGAAGGTGACGATTATACGCAAGTCAGCAACGGCTCAGGCGTCAGCGTGACGGGCATGGAAGCGTATGAGAATACTGAAATCCTGCATTTTGAGATTATCGTGACGGATGCGGCAAGCCGTACATCTGTTACTAATTTCCATGGCACGACCAATTACACGGGCCAGTACCCAAACTAAACGGGCTAACCGATGAGAGCGGCGAATTATTGACGGATGAATCCGGCGATATTTTGACCGAATCATAGGCTATCCCAAAGAGTACCCCCCCTATACTGAGGGGGGGTATTTATAAGTATTTTCAAAAAAAAATTCAATCAATTATTCATATAATAACATGAAAAATATATTTTCTCTTATAGTTTCCTTGTTTTTGTTCGTGTCTTGTTTTGCTCAAAGCACGAAAAATATTAACAGTCAGCCGAATATAGCACCTTTGCCAACTACCCGATTTTCCGCGTTAGATGGTAACGGATTGATTAAAAATGTACTGTTTTCTTCAATGAAAGACAGTATTCAAGCACCTTTGAATGTTCAGATTAATCAAAAGTTACAGGCGTCTGTTTTGTCAGATTCTTTACTTCAAATACGTTCAGACCTTGCTACCAAAAGCGAGGTGCAAACTGCTTTGAAAGACAGTAATATTGTGATGTATGCCCAAATTGGCATTATAAACGGCATGACGGTGAACATGAGTACGTCTAAATCAAGTTTTTGGGGTTCAAATTTGCGTGACGGTTGGTATGGTTTATATATCACGTCAGCCGACCATACAGCCGTAGGCACATTTACAAACGTAGGATGCCGGAAAACCTCAACGGTTTTTGATTGCAGCACAAGCAGCGCAAGCGGCAAAAATGGGTATATCTTATTGTGTAAAATCAAAGACAATGCAATTACACATCATTCGATATTTACGGCAGGTTGGTTGTATACGAATGATGAAATTAAGGCAGCGCAGGATAGTATTACAGTGCATCGCACAGCAATCAATAGTTTAACTTCTACGAAAGCAAATCAAAGTGCTTTTACCGCACTTTCCAATACCGTTAACTCAAAGGCAAGCCCCGAACAATTATGGGACAAAACCTTTACCTTCTCAACGGATTATGAAACAAATAATAGCAATGTCGCTTTAGCAGCAATTATCGACCCTGATGGTATAGGAAATTCATTTGGCGCATCATACGGTGACCCAATACCGGAGGGATATTATTGGTTGTATGGTCGTGGAACGACTTCTAATAAAATCAACATAACGACACCGGATGGGACACTATCTAATGTTAAGAATGGTGATGTGATTTATATGTACATATATCAAGGAAGTATCAACAATTGGCGGAGAACTTCAAGCCCTTTAACAGATACATCGTTTTTAAACAATAGAATCAATAGCAAAGCAGATACGTCTGCCCTCAATGCCGAAGCGGCGGCGAGAGTGGCGGGTGATGCTCTTAGACCGACATTTACGAATTTGAGTGATAGTTTGAAAAATACATGGAAAACGAAAGAAGTAACAAGAACAACAGCAGCCTATACAACAGAAGTGTTGGGAAACAGTCAAATCAAGACACCGCTTGGAAAAGTTTTTAACAATTCTTCAACGACATATGGATATGTCCAAAAGTACGGTATTAATGCGGATTCAATGCAATACAGTGCGACAAACCCAATTGACGGCTCTACGGTTGAATTTTGGACAGATAATTCTCCAATTTATTTTCAAGCTGTAAGGAATAATTATCTATCAGCATATCAGTTAAAAACAAAAATGAGTGGGGGATTTTTATCAGACGGCTCTTTTGTCTGGCAGTCATCAAATGTAAGGTCATCAAAGGATTCTGTCCAGTACTTTAATGCATCGTTAGAACCAGCATATCCGCAAGGAAAAGAATTATCATTTCAAAATGGAGCAGGTGTCTCTTTTAGAAAGAGATACTTAGGCGTTATAAACGAAGTAGGTATTAGGTTTTATAATGATTTAAATCAAGACTCAATCCAATGGGCTAATAACCCGTCATTAGGACACCTCATTAGCATTAAAAATGAGGGCAAACTCGCCGTCAAACGCCGCACAGGAAACTTAATAACAGCCTACGATAGGGTGCTTACAGATAACGAAGTCAAGTCAAAAACCCTAACACTCGCAACGTCAAGCACGCCAGCCCTCGACCTTGAAAGCGGCGTAAATATTACCTACACGCTCACGACAGCCTTAGCAGGTAACTTTTTCCCGACTGTAACAACGTCCAATATTAGAGACGGGGGGCGTTATGCAATTCGCTTCAATGCGTTGCATACGGGCAATGTTTTCACGTTTCCAAGCAACGTTTACAAGAAAGACGGAACTTCGTTCGGGGCGTATGCAGTTGTCAGCGAAATATTAGATTTTGTGGCCATTGGCAGTAATTTATATTGCGTCAATAAGTAAAAGGCGTCACAAAACGGGGTTCGAGAAGTGAGGGTATAACTTCACATATGTTAAGTAGAAACTTTGTCAGGTGGCGTTTAGTGTCACAAAAACAAAGGCATAACCATTTAAAAATTCTGAAAATGAAAAAAATATTCACGACGGTAATGTGTGTTTTAATGGTCTGTTTGACCATCGCATCGGCTCAAAGCACCATTTACGGGGAGCAAATGAAGCTCGACGATTTGTTCAGCGTGACGACCCACTACGGTCTGTTTGTGCTGGCAATGTATGAGCTTGTTATCCGGTTTTTTCCGACCGTCAAATCATACTCTTTGCTCGCCGAAATCATCGGCTTACTCAATTATTTAGTGCCTGACAACAACCTGAAAGGCGGCACACATGCCCCGCTCATTCAGTCCATCACTATCCGCGACGTGAAAATTGGGGATTCGGTAAAGACCCATTCGGGCGAAGTGGTGAAGGTGTTAGACGTGGCATCCGACGGGAGTATAGCGGTACAAGACCCCATCCGGGGCGAAATGACAAGCATCAAGATTGACGACATTTTAGAAATTATCAAAAAAGGGTATGTATTAGTTGATACCGTCAAAGCGATAATTTCCTTTTTCGTCAAACTTCTGAAGAAAAAATAACCAAACTTTCGACTTTAATTTTTTGTACAAAATGAATAAAGTAATACAGCACCACAACAACATAATGAACATATTTATACAAAACATCTTCGACGTGAACATACTGAGGGGGTACGGCGGCACGCTCTTAGTGTTGCTCTCCGCGCTCGGCAATGTTCAAATAGTTTTTGCAGTCATGGGCGGTGTGCTGGGGGTACTTATTTCGATTATTGCATTTTTGAAATCATTGAAAGAATACCGCAAAGCAGACTTTGAAGAACGGGCGGCACGAATTACATTTTTCAAACTTAAAAAATCAGTCACGCATGGCAAAGGTAGCAGCAGCGAAACGGAAGAAAGCAACGGCTAAGAAGCGCAAAAAAGGCGGTTTTGTGGTCAATCGTAATACCTACATCCGCAAATCTTCGACCGCTCCGGCGAGTAGGGGAGGGGAGGGCGGCATCATCACGGTTGGCGAAGCCCTGTTTTTGGCTCTCGGCATCGGCGTTGCTTACTTGGCGTTTGACTTCTTTTCAAGTGCAAAGGCAAGCGGCGGCGGCGGTGCTACTGATACCAACACCAACACGCCGACAATAACAACACCTGGCCCGGTGGCGAATTATTGTGCGCTGCCTTCGGAATTGGTGGAGCGGCGCATTAATGGCGGCGTAGGGTGCGGCTGTTCAAAGTGTTCAGGTTCGCAAGGTTCAAAGTTCAATTTTGCGACCGAATCCATGTAACACACATATATATAAGGTGTCAATGAAAGTCAGGTCAAAGAAGAATCAAAAAAAATGGCTCATCGCAACGGGCATCATCTTGTTTTTTGTGGTGGCTCTGCAATCAAGCTCTACAATCAACAGTCAAACAATGGACGAAATAATGAGAACCTCATATCTTGGCACGCGCAATGAGCGCGGCATCCGCAATAACAACCCCCTTAATCTGAAATATTCACCGCGCGATTACTTCGGTAAAATTCCCTTGGAGATTAACACCGACAAAGTGCATGAACAATTTGAAAGTTTGGTCTATGGCATAGCGGCAGCCATTCAACACATGCGGCGACGGTACATAAGCGGCTCCGGCTGGGACATCAAAAATTGCGCGACCCCTCCGGTGCGCTATTCTGCCCCATTCGACACGGTGCGTCTTATTGCGAACGTGTGGGCCCCGCGTGGTTGCGACCCCTCAGTAACATTGCCCGGCGGCAACAATCCCGACGAGTACATCGCTTTTTTAGTCCGCAAAACAGGCATTAACCCGGATGCAAAGCTCGACCCCTCGGATAAAGAAACGCTTAAAAAACTCATTTGGGCAATGTCCATTTTTGAAAACGGCGCGAAGTATGAAGCCAATATTTTGAGCGCAGCCAATTGGGATATTTTCTTTAACGTGGCATGGAATATCGTTTAATTTTATTAACAGCAAGTCACGGTTACATTCAAATAGCCGTGTATTATGGTTCACAACCGGGCAATGTTCAGTATTTTCATTATTCAGGACATTGCGCAAAATCTTTTCAGACATGAGAAAAGTGGTATTAGTTGCATATTACGAAAATGAAGGAGCTATTATAGCAGAAAATGGACTAAGCTATGATAAATATGGCCTGACTAAAATAGTTGAACAGGTAGAAACTGATTACGACTATGCGTCAAAAATTGACATTTTGCCTAAAAACGTCACTATTTTAGGCAAATACAACGCGCCGACGGTAGCGTGGGCAACCCCGATGAGCGATACAGAAAGAGATTATCTTTCCGTCTTCAGCTTGCCGTTGCTGGGCTTTTATGACCCCGACGAAAATCGGTTCTATGGCATCATAGAGCAAAAAGATTTTAAGTACAACGCCATAAAAAGCTGTCTCGACGTCATCGCCAACACCAAACGATTTGATGCTACGAAAGGTTATGAGGTTCTCCTTGGTAACACGACTTACTTTTACCGCGACGCGCGCAATGCACACCTGACCGCAGGCGGCAGCGATGCAAACCCGAAGCACTCGCTTCTCGATGCGGTTTACCTTGGTGCAAATCTCGGTATTTTTGACCGACCTTATTTGCGAGATGCTTACACCCAATTTTTAGACAATTTGAAAAAATATTGGTGGATTCTCCCGGTTGCCATTGGCGGCGTGGTGGTGTACAAAAACGCTCAACACAAGCGGCGCAATACGCGATACATCAAATACATCAAAGGTCAATCTAACGAAACCCGCCGGCATAAAGCAGCTTTAAAAAAAAAACGAAAGTAGTTACTGAAGACGCAAAATTGAAGTCATTGGTCAATTACGCAAAAAAGCTGAAGGCGAAAAAAGAGGGCAACGATTTTGTGGCAACCGGGCAAAAAGGCGCGTATTGGATAGGCTACGACAAGAGCTATAAAGAGTTTTTTTTACAACGTGGTTATGGTGTCAGGTCAACGTTCAACAAGATTGAAGATTTAAAAACAGTTGTTTCATACTTACAATTAGACAAATAATGAAAGTCTTATTTTTCACCGCTCCCTATTGCGCCCCGTGTCGCTCCATTGAGCAATACGTCAAAGATACCACCATCAATAACGGTCACACGCTCGAAGCCATTGACGTCTCCACCTCAGCAGGCAAAAACGCGGCGAGTGTGTTTGAAATCATCGTGACCCCCGAAATTGTGATACTGAATGATGCAGGCGAAAAGCTCGCACACCTCAAAGGCGCGGAACACATACAAGCCAATCTTGACAAAATAGCCAAAAATTACGCGACCACCACCAAAGACAACACCACCACATACCTCATCATCGGCGGCGCGGTGCTTGTTGCTGCCATGTTTTTGCTAAAAAGGAAAAAGCGCGGCATTGGGCGCATCGTATCGAGCAGAAACCCCGAAGGGAAATCTGTATGCCGCAACGGTAAACGCTCCACAGCACACCGCAGACCCGGCGCCTGTTCCAAAAATGGCGGCTTGAATACTTGCTTCATGGATAAAGAATACAAATACAATCGCCGCCTAAAACAAAGCTATGCCCTGAATGGCGCAAAAAGTGTGACAAAGAAAAAAAGATAATTATCCGGGCTGCTCCGTCCAAGGCACAGCTCCCTCAGCTCCCTGGAGACGAAATGCCAGGGAAAAACAAAAAATGACAAATCACTGATTATCAAGACATTATGATAATCAGTGATTTTTTTTTGTTTTCACCTCACATCACCCAAAAGCGCGAATGTGTGACAGTCAAAACCCTTGCAACGCTGAAAACACCGTATGCGCGCGCACTTGCCGATATTGCATGACCGTCAGACCGCGCACCGATACGCGCTCAAACTCAATAATGAGCCGATACGTTTGACTTATCATAAAAGCCGTAGGTATAATTATTTGCTTTTTATGAGGGTGACACGTGTTAAAATGAAAGATAAGAGCTTGACGGACATTGACGGCTGGGATTTTGACATCATCCAAAGCCCATGTGTGTTTAAGCGTGCCTAATTTTCCGGTGTAAAATGAGTAGTAACCAACGGTATTGATTCCGTTAGGATTTAGTATTGTCATAATATGTTTTTGTTTTTATGTGTTGGTTAAATTATAGCGTCATAAAGTATTGATTATCAATGGGTGTGCAAAAATCAGGTTAACATAAGATAAATTATTGAGGTGCGAGGATTTGAAGGGGTGATTTCAAATATTCAAATATTCGAATCCTCAAATATTTCGGGTCAAAGATAAAATTTTAAAAATTATTTTTTTATAAAAGTTACCTTTGCAATCGCTTCTTAAAAAGCGATTAAAAATCATGGTTTCACATTTTATAACTAATTGATTATCAATGAAAAACACTTATTTTGACTTGGTGGACCAAACCTTTGATTTTCCACAGGACGAGTTCACTTTGCAGGATAATTGCTTGCATTTTCACGGCATAGATATGTATGAGCTGATTCAGAAGTATGGAACGCCCATGAAAGTTACTTTCCTCCCTCGCATCAGTCAACAAATTCAAAATGCGAAAAAATGGTTCAATAATGCTATTGATGATATGAATTACAATGGGGAATATTTTTATTGCTATTGTACAAAAAGTTCACATTTTCGCTTTGTGTTGGACGAAGTTCTCAAAAATAACGTTCAAATCGAGACGTCTTCTTCTTTTGATATTGACCTAATAAAAAAACTTTTTCAGGACAATAAGATTAATAAAGATAAGACTATAGTTTGTAATGGCTATAAAGATGCCTCATACGTCCGCAAAATCGCTCATTTGGTCAATAGTTTGGGCTTTACCAATGTCATACCTATTTGTGATAACCGAGACGAAATTGATATGTATGATGCTCACATTGTGAAATCTTGCAATATCGGGGTTAGAGTAGCAACAGAAGAAGAACCCAATTTCCAGTTTTATACTTCTCGTTTGGGTATTCGCCACACGCGCATAGTGAATTTTGTCAAGGATAAAATCCTGACAAACCCTAAGTTTAAGTTTAAAATGCTTCACTTTTTTGTGGATACCGGCATTAAAGACACGACTTATTATTGGTCGGAATTGCGTAAAGCCATTAAATTGTATTGCCAACTCAAACATTTTAGTCCGGATTTGGACTCCATCAATATCGGTGGTGGTTTACCTATCGCCAATTCTTTGAATTTTGAATATGATTATGCCTATATGATCAGCGAAATCGTTAGAACCATCAAAACTTATTGTGATGATGAAGGCGTAGCACAACCGGATATATATACAGAATTTGGTAAATATACCGTAGGAGAAAGTGGCGCAACAGTTTTAGGCGTCATTGGTCAGAAGCAACAAAATGATAGTGAGTTGTGGTACATGGTGGATAATTCGTTGATTACAACCATACCCGACGCTTGGGCAATCAACGAACGGTTTATTTTATTACCGATAAACCATTGGAATAAAGAATATTCCCGAGTCAATGTCGGTGGTTTGAGTTGCGACAATGCGGATTATTACAACTCCGAAGCACATTTGAATATGGTCTACATGCCGAAATTTTCTAAAAGTGAAGAACCGCTCTATGTTGGTTTCTTCAACACTGGGGCATATCAGGATGCTTTAAGCGGATATGGTGGGGTGAAACACTGTCTCCTACCCTCCCCTAAGCGCGTTTTGGTTGATATTGATGAAAATGGCAATCAAGTAGATTGGCTCGAATCTGAAGAACAGGATGCTGAATCTATGCTGAAAATATTGGGTTATTAGTTTTCACAATAGGTGTCAGCCTCTTT
>JANPGW010000241.1:0-3830 GCA_031424115.1 Saprospiraceae bacterium
TGATGAATTGTATGGTGTAAAAAAGGTACAAGCCCTACAAAAAATCATTGCCGATGAACAAGAGCGTCAAAGAAATATTGAAACCGAGAGGATACGGACTCAAAACCAATTGAAGCAACATGCACTATTGTTCGGTTTGGGTATTATGTTTTTAATTGGATATATTCTTTACCGCAACAATCAGCAAAAACAAAAAGCCAATGCTGTTTTAAAGCAAACACTTACGCATTTAAAAGCCACCCAAACCCAACTCATCCAATCCGAAAAACTCGCTTCCCTCGGTGAACTCACCGCAGGCATCGCTCATGAAATACAGAACCCGTTAAACTTTGTCAATAACTTCTCTGAATTGAGTGTGGATTTAGCAAAAGACCTCAGTGAAGAAATCCACAAACCCGACATTGATAAAGAATATGTTGAAGAATTATTAACAGATTTGAGTCAAAACCAAGAGAAAATAAATCATCACGGCAAACGAGCCAGTAATATTGTGAAAGGCATGCTTGAACACTCTCGTGCGAGTACAGGCGTGAAAGAATTGACTGATATTAATAAACTGGCAGATGAGTATTTGCGACTTTCCTATCATGCCTGCCTGTCCGGTAGGCAGGGTTTAAGAGCAAAAGACAATACTTTCAATGCGGATTTTTCAACGAATTTTGATGAGAACTTGCCTAAAATAGAAGTCATTCCGCAAGATATTGGGCGGGTTTTGCTGAATTTAATTAATAATGCTTTTTATGCCGTTCACGAGCGAAACCTGCGAGGTCTTATCCCGAGTACTCGGGACGCAGGTTTGAATACTTATACCCCCTCAGTATTTGTTACGACACAGCAGCTTAACAATCAAATAATAATAAAAGTCAAAGACAACGGCATCGGCATGTCGGAAGCAATTAAAGCAAAAGTCTTTCAACCATTTTTTACCACAAAACCAACTGGCTCAGGTACAGGTTTAGGGCTTTCATTGGCGTATGATATTGTGACAAAAGGGCACGGCGGGACTTTGGAAGTCGAAAGTACTGAGGGAATCGGCTCGGAGTTCATCATTACTTTACCTTTTAAAAGCAATTTGTTATGAAAAAACTAACTTTCTTTTTACTCTTTTTTTATACTGTTTTCAGTAATAATACGCTTTCTGCACAGCAAACTGTTGTAGATACTATTGTCTATTTGATTGAAAAAACCAAGACACCAAATGGAATAGACTCGTCCATAATAATAATGTAATTTATGTTAATAAATGATTTTTATGCAAAAACCGGAAATTCGTATTGCTATTAAAGTGCTCCTCTTGTTTATCGTACTTTATGCTTTAGCTTTTATACTCCTGAAAGGCTTATATATGTATGTATGGATTGTGGCACCGATGGCTCTGTATGTTTTATATGACGTGTATAAAATGCTCAAAAAAGCACAAGATGAAGTAACGGAGTTTGTAGAATCTATCCACTACCGCGATTTTTCAAGAAATTTTAATGTGAAACAAGCCCCCACGGAATTACAACCCTTGCGACAGGGTTTCAATGAAATCAATTCTACTTTTCGTGTCATTAGCAAAGAAAGTGAATTGCAATACCAATATTTGCAACAGATTTTAGAATTGGTGGAAACAGGCATTATCTCCTATGAAACCCAAACCGGTGAGCTGATTTGGATGAACGAGTCTTTTAAAAAAATGATGGGTATTCCCTATCTGAAAACCATCCACTCTTTGGAAAAAAGACATCCTCAACTCTATCGGGAGATTGTAGCGTTGAAACCCCGAGAGAATAAAATTACCAGCGTTACCACCGATAAAAGCACCTCTAAAATACTCCTTTCCGCCACGGCTTTTCAAACCCACGATAAAATTTACAAACTCATCGCGTTTCAAAATATCAACGAAGTCATAGATGAAACCGAATCGGAAGCATGGCGCAAATTATTGAGCGTGATGACGCATGAAATTATGAATTCCATCGCCCCAATTTCTTCATTAGCCGATACGTTGAAAAAACGGTTGTCGGGTTTGAGCCATCCCTCTTCGGCGAATAACTCATTAGAAGATTTGGAATTGGGCATTGAAACCATTCAAAAACGCAGCGAAGGGCTATTGAGATTTGCAGAAACCTATCGCAATCTGAATAAAATAACCACGCTGAATTTGAAGAAAGTGTATGCGCGGGATTTATTTGAAAATCTCTATCAACTCATGCACCCTACTTTTGAAGAAAAAAATATTGAGTTAGAAATTATCTTGAAAAACCCGGATTTGCAATTGGAAGTAGATACCCATTTGGTTGAACAAGCCTTAATCAATTTGGTGGTAAATGCCATCGAAGCCCTCAAAGAAGTCAAAAATCCCAAAATTCAACTATCGGCATTTATCACCCCTATGCATAAAACCATCCTGAAAGTCGCCGACAACGGTTGCGGCATCAGTAAAGATGTGTTGGATAAAATTTTTATCCCCTTTTTCAGCACGCGCAAAAGCGGTAGCGGCATTGGTTTGAGCCTTTGTAAGCAAATTATGATGTTGCACAAAGGACAGATTCAGGTACAAAGCAATGAAGGCGAAGGCACAGCGTTCAGTCTTCAATTTTGAGACAGCAATAGGTTCGAAACCGACAAAACCGAAATTGTAGTGTCTTTTTTCCGGCTTGCTCTTCTATGACGATGCGCTCGGTTAAGGGTTTTCTAGTTATAATAATTTATTTACAGAGTGCAAAAATTTATCTATATCCATTAAGGCAACAAAATCATTACCTTTTGTTTTGAGGACGTTAAAATGTTTGTCATTTGTTACGATGTAGTGACAATTACCAGCAATAGCACAGTCCACAAACTTATTGTCATCTTTATCAGTATCAATCAAAGTCCATTTGATGAAAATATCTTGTTTTTCAACATTAGATAGATTATTCAAGGCTTCCAAAACAAGATTTGCAACTTTAGGGTTTGCCTTTTTTGAAAATATTTCTTCGTATTCAGCCAAAATATCATTGCTGATTACGAGCGTATATTTTTTCGCTAGCAACGCATCAAAAATAGGACGATAAACGGAAGAAGGCGGAATTGATACCAATAAAACATTTGTATCCAATACAACACGCATAGGTTAATCTTTATAAGGTGTTCTCATATGCGTTTCTGACCACTCTTTCATGGTATCATTTGACCAATTATTTTCTTGCCAAAGTTTATCCATCTCTTTAGTAGCTTCGGCAGCAAAGTATTGTGCTAAAATATCTTTTATTTCCAGAAGCTGCCTGTCCTCTACTTGATACTCAAATAGCCTTATCAACTCTATCTGTAAATTTGTTAATTTCTTTGTAAAAACCATGATTGAGTAGATTTTAAGTAAAACACATTATCAATAGCAAAGCTATTCTTTTTTGAGAAGTATTGCAAATTTGGAAAAATATTAAAATATCCCATAATTTCGAAACCGACAAAACCGAAACTGTAAAGTCTTTTTTCCGGCTTGTTCTTCTATGACGATGCGCTCGGTGGTGCGGTGGATATTCACACCTTGTAAATTTTCAAATCAGCGAATCTGTCCACTCGTAGGTATAAATGGCCAATCTCTAACGTTAAGCAACAGCATATTTAGTATAAGGTCGTAAATCAGGGGATAGAAAACCCGCTACAATATCTGACTTTGGAACACCTTGTTCTTCCAACATCTCTCCAACTTCCCATTCTGTCATATTTTGTTGCACCCAAATTTTACCATCTATAATGTCGAAATGCATAGGACAATCATGTACAAACCGATTGTTGTCCCAACCAATTGTAACAACTTGGTAACGGTGATTTTCTTTGTCTATAATTAATTGATTAGCACC
>JANPGW010000242.1:0-4372 GCA_031424115.1 Saprospiraceae bacterium
GCCTCTCTCGGTGAACTCACCGCTGGTATCGCACATGAGATACAAAACCCGCTGAATTTTGTCAATAACTTCTCGGAATTAAGTGTGGATTTAGCCAAAGACATCAACGATGAAATCCATAAACCTGACATTGATAAAACTCATGTAGAAGAATTATTGACCGATTTGACTTCCAATCAAGAAAAAATCAACCTCCACGGCAAACGCGCCAGTAATATCGTGAAAGGGATGCTCGAACACTCGCGCACGAGTACGGGTGTAAAAGAGCCGACCAATATTAACACTCTCATTAAAGAAACGCTTCCCCTCAGTTATCACAGTATGAGGGCTAAAGACAAATCTTTTAATGCTGATTTCACGATGGATTTGGATGAAACGATTGAGAAGAGTGACATCATTCCACAGGATATGGGAAGGGTGCTTTTGAATTTGTTTAATAATGCTTTTTACGCCGTTCATAAACGGCATTTGCAAGAGCCCAATCATACCCCCTCAATATCTGTCAGTTCAAAACAATTAAAAGACAGTATTGAGGTAAGAGTAAAAGATAATGGCAACGGCATTCCCGAAAATATTCGACAAAAGATATTTCAACCTTTTTTCACTACTAAACCGACGGGCGAAGGGACGGGCTTGGGTTTGTCTTTGAGTTATGATATTGTTGTGAAGGGGCATGGAGGTACTTTGGAAGTGGAAAGTACTGTCACGCTCCCGATTACTCGGGATGATGGCGCAGAAGGCGACAAGGGGGTCGGCTCTGAATTTATTATTCAATTACCCATTTAAAACGAATCCCGAAACCCGAAAAATGTCAAGAATAACGCCCGTTTTTATTAACCATTTCAGAACACTAATTCTAAACCTTTATTTCATTCAATTTCGTTAAATTTACTTTTTGCAATACGTCTAAAATTAACACACATGACAACAAATAAGATTTACGCCTATATCCGCATATCCAAAGACGATTTAGACATCGAAAACCAACGATTCGAGATTAACGCCTACTCGCAAAAACGTTTCGGCAAAACGCCCGACGTTTTCGTGGAAGACATCGTATCAGGGAAAAAATCCGCCAACGAAAGAAATCTGGGTGCCATGCTCAAAAAACTCAAAAAGGACGATATATTTATCGCCGCATCCACAAGCCGAATCGGACGCAACTTTTTCGACATGATCGAGACCGCTAAAATCGTACTCGAAGCCAACGCCCAATTTATTGCCATCCAACAAAACTTCGAACTCACGAACGACTTTCAAGGCAAAATGCTCTTCACGTTCTACTCACTGATGGCAGAGCGCGAACGCGAAGACATTTCGTTACGCACGAAAGCAGGGATAGCAAAACGAAAAGCGGAGGGCAAAATGATGGGACGCCCGAAAGACGCCATTTCGCCGAAAATCAAAGACAAGTTAAAAGAAGTTCTGGAATACAAGCAGAAAGGACTTTCAGATACTGCCATCGGAAAGATTTACGACGTGACACGGCAGACGGTGGCGAAGTTTTTGGCGATGAATGCCTGAAATCGTAACCGCAGACCCCTTGATACTTATTTGAAGACTTTAAATCTGAATCGAAAAACGCCCCTGTGAAAGTAGGGGCGTTTTTTGTGTCGGATATTGAGGGGGTAAACTTATTTAACTCTTACTTACTTCATCAATTCGTTTTCAATATCCTCTATACTTGGCAAACTTGATTTAAGATTTTCGGGTAATACACGAGTCCATTCAAATTCAGAAATACCAATTGGTTTATGCAAGCTACGAAGTGCATATTCTGCAATAATAGTGTCTTTTGTCTGACACAGTATTAGTCCAATGGTTTCTTGGTCAGTTGGATGGCGCAAGAGGTCATCCACTGCCGAGCAATAAAAATTCATTTTACCACCGTATTCAGGTTTGAAATCCCCTTTTTTGAGGTCAATCACAACGAAACACCTCAAACGGAGGTGATAAAATAAAAGGTCAATCGAGTATTCTCTATCACTGACCACAAGCGGATATTGTCTGCCTACAAAAGCAAAACCAGCCCCCAACTCAATCAAAAACTTTTCAATGTGTTTGATAAGCTCAAGCTCCAATTCCCTTTCATTAAAAGGCTCTGTCAAAGTCAAAAAATCAAAAATATAGGGGTCTTTAAGTGTTTGCTGTACGAGGTCTGAAAACGGTGCAGGTAGGGTACGTTCAAAATTATGACTTGAAAGCGTTTGACGGTTATAGGCATCATTTTTAATCATCAACCGCAAAGTATCTCGACCCCAACCTTCTTTCAGCGTTTGTGCCATATACCAAAACCGTACAGTTTGGTCTTTAATTTTCTCCATCAAAAGACCATGGTGTCCCCACGGAATAGAAAGTAACAAGTTCGTGTTTTCTAATTTTGCAACAGGCTGTTGCAAAATTGCCGATTGCTCAAAATGAAAACTCTGATACTCTTTTGAAAAGCGAATCATATAACCCAAATTGCGCTCAGAAAAACCCGATACTTCAGGCATGTCATTTTTAAGGTCTTTTGATAATCTTGGAATGACAGAAGCCGCCCAACCCTCTTGTTTTTGGCGTGTCGCAATCATGTTGCCAATATCCCAATACATAGCTATCATTTCAGCATTAGCCGAAAAAGTAGCCTTGACTTGAGCCGTTTTTACCCTCTTTTTTATATCGGTGAGTAAAGCGTGGTAAAAAGATAATTCCATAATACAGTGCCGTAATTTTCTCTGTTTTGAAATTTTGAACCGGGCAAATATACACTTTTTTTAGTTTTGGGCTTTTCAATAAATTGGGATAAAAAGCTTTTGGGTTATCTGTAGCAATGAGAGTACTATTTTATATTCACACAAAGTTTATATCAACACTGAGTAAACATATTCAACAAATAATCATATCTTTGCTAATAGCTTAGGCAACAAAAAACACCTGCCTAAGCTTTCGCTTTAGATACCTTCAATCCGCATCTTTACTCATTTCAAAACCTTTAACCGTTCGTATGGCTAAACTAACCAAACAAGTCAGTATTGAAGAAACACTCTGGGATTCCGCCAATAAACTCCGTGGCTCTGTCGAATCTTCTGAATACAAACACGTTGTACTCGGTCTTATCTTCTTAAAATTTGCCAGTGATAAATTCCTCGAACGCCGTGACGAACTCATTGCCGAAGGTAAAGCGCAATATGTGGATATGGTCGAGTTTTATACCATGCGCAACGTCTTTTATTTACCCGAAATTTCCCGTTGGGCGTATCTCATTGGTGAAAGCAAACAGGATGATATTGCCATCAAAATAGATACGGCTCTTTTTACCGTTGAAAAAAACAATCCTTCGCTCAAGGGTGCTTTGCCCGATAACTACTATTCTCGTTTGGGCTTGGATATGCCTAAACTCTCGGCTTTGTTGGATACTATCAACAATATCAATACCCTTAAAGATAAAGAACAGGACATCGTTGGGCGCATATATGAATACTTTTTGAGCAAATTCGCTCTCGCTGAGGGCAAAGGTAAAGGTGAATTCTATACGCCTAAAAGCATCGTTAATCTGATTGCTGAAATGCTCGAACCCTATAAAGGTAAAATATATGACCCAGCTTGTGGTTCGGGCGGTATGTTTGTGCAATCCATCAAGTTTATTGATAGCCACCAAGGGAATAAAAAAGAGGTCGCTATTTATGGGCAGGAATACACCAATACCACTTATAAATTGGCTAAAATGAACCTCGCCATTCGGGGCATTTCTGCCAATATGGGCGCAATGGCTGCCGATACTTTCCGCAATGACCAACACAAAGACCTTAAAGCCGATTTTGTGATGGCAAATCCGCCTTTTAACCAAAAGGATTGGCGCGCCAGTGATGAACTCAACGATGACCCTCGTTGGAATGGCTACGATGTGCCGCCCACAAGCAATGCCAATTATGCTTGGATTCTCAATATCGTTTCTAAACTCTCCGATAATGGTGTGGCGGGTTTTATCCTCGCTAATGGCGCACTATCGGGCGGTGGCGTGGAGTACAGTATCCGTCGAAAATTGATTGAAAATAATTTGGTGGAAGCGATTTTGGTTTTACCGCAAGATATGTTTTACACTACCAATATCAGCGTAACGCTTTGGTTTTTAAATAAAAATAAGAAAGCCCGTACGGTTGAAATAAACAATCAACTGAAAAAATACCGCAATCGGGAGCGTGAAATCCTGTTTATGGATTTGCGCCAAATGGGTGAGCCATTTGAAAAGAAATTTACGCAATTTTCAAATGAGGATATTCAAAAAGTAAGTGAAACTTTCCATAATTGGCAACAAACTAAGTTTGAAACCACCTATGAGAATACACCCGAATACTGTTATTCCGCTTCCTTTGAAGAGGTAGAGAAAAAA
>JANPGW010000243.1:0-12395 GCA_031424115.1 Saprospiraceae bacterium
GAGTTGTCATTTCACAAAAGAACCAAGACAATATTTTTACGGTCTATTGTCCACTTTTGCTCGACAATGCCGCGTGTTCTCAAACCGCCGCGGCATACAGAGGATGCGAAGTCAAAACCAACAATCAAGGCGTATATGTCGTCAAAGGTTTAAGCGGATTCGACCCCAACCAATATTACCGATAACCCTAACTTGTCTGCCGACAGGCAGGTTCCTAATTCCTAATTTCTAATTCCTAATTAAAAACTCCTAATTCCTAATTCCTAATTAAAAACTCCTAATTCCTAATTAAAAACTCCTAATTCCTAATTAAAAATTCCTAATTAAAAATTCCTAATTCCTAATTAAAATGAAGAATATCAATAAAATTTTACCCGTCGTTGCCTTTGTCTATTGCATAGCCATCGCAATTGTGTTCTTATGCATCTCAATCGCATCGTGCAAAAAAGACGCCCTCATAAGTGAACAAAACGCCATCGAAATCGATTACGTCGAAGCGTTCGACTTCGACGATGATACCGAAGCACCCGAACCTCCCGAGACCTCGGGGTATAATCCCGAGACCTCGGGACAACTCGAAACCCGTGGCGTAACGTTCAAAATCTACAACGTCAAGCCCGTTCACGACGCCGACACCGTCGCCAACGGCGTTTGTGTTCGCCAGTCGTTTCTCGGATTCAAAAAGTTGGACATCCTAAGCGGTGGACAATTCGAAATCATCGGCAAAGGATTTGGATCCACCCAACAAGACGCCACCATCAAAGCATCGTACAAAACCAATGTTCTGTTTCCAGTTGTCATCAATACCTGGACCGATACCGCCATCGTCGTATCCGTCACCAAGTTCACCGCCCTTGTTCTCCCCATCCTCAAAAACCTATCCCTCAAATTCACGCTTGAAAAGAACTTTTCAAGCACCAGCGGCACAACCCGACGAAAAGTAACCAAGACCATCAAAGGCGTATCGTGGTACAAAAACGCCCACCTATACACCGGTATAGATTCCACCTTAGACGCTTATTACCCATCTTCCGTGTGGGAAATCACATATCAGAAATTTCAGCAGAATTCGGGCGATTCTCTCTATTCGGCTAAAACACTCATCAATTCGCTATACACCCCAAAAGTCAGTGACATCCTCAATCGTCAAAGCCTGCCCCATCAATACGGCTACATCAAAGCCATCGAAGGACAGACAACCATGGGAACCAAAGTCAGAGTCTGGGAACGGAACTATAAATGCACAGGCTCTATTCAAAAGAAAATCTACTATTACAAAAACGGCGCGTTCACCGCTCGGTACGGGGAACCGATTTGGACGCATTACTGTCAATTAGAGTTGTAATTTGGTGCGTAGTGCTTAGTGAACATCCAAGCACTAACAACCAAGCACCAAGCACCAAATATAAATATTGGTGTAAAATTGATGAAAGGCGTTGCTAAGGCAGTGCCTTTTTTTTTATTCAACAACCTTAAATTGTATCCAGGCAAATCCTAAAACACCTTTTTTTACAACATAACCCAAAATAAATATATACTTTGAGTACAGGTATTTAAAAATTTATTATATCTTTAACCGAAACATAGTAACATACTCTCCTTTTTAAAAATTCCATTTCGCACCAGTAACAGAACCATAACGTTACGGTTTATTCAGTTGGGAAACAACCGATATTCACGCCATATGGCGGGAAGCCAGATTGTTCGGTGCAAGCAAAAAAAGAGCATCGTTCTTCGATTGAACGAAAGAAATAAAAAACAAAATAATAATCTTAAATGAAAGAAATTACAATAATTGAAGGTTATAAACAAGTAAAATTGCATTACGTATTTGCAAGCACTTTTGGTGTTTTATGGCTCATGCTTGAACCTTTAGGTCTTTTTCAGATACTTTCTGAGGAATTCAAAAGAGCAGGAATATATGGGTACTTATCACTTTTAGTCGTTTCGTTTGTAATATCTTTAGGATATTGGCATTATAAAAATAGTAGCGAAATAAAAAAATATGAACTATTGGTTTTTAAAATAGTAATAACAGAAACAGGAAGTTCATATCAAATAAAAACCCCAAAATTCTTGAATGTCAAAAAGTTTTTAATATTATTTCTTGACCACGTTCAATTCGTTGAAGATGTAAAAGAAGTTAAAACTTTAAGACGTTTAACTGAGCCATACCTTGTTAAATTTAATAACGACACTTATGAAAGTCTTGATGAAAGCAAATCTCTTTGGGACGTAGGTATCAGAGATAAAAACGAGTGTAGAATACAAGGAGGAATTAAACAAACCAATGAAATTGTAGATGAAGAGGGGAATATATCTAAATTCTATCAATTTGTCGAAAGAATTAATTTTGCTTATATCATTTATGCAGCATTATTTTATAGTATTTTAAAAAACTTACAGGAAGTCGTTGAGAATTTTTTCTCAAATAAATAGTTGATGCAAGTTTGACGATATTTCGGGCGATAATTAAAGAAATAGCAACTATAAATGGCAAAAATACTGATGGGGGGGGGTAATAAACCAACAGAGGCAGATTTAAAAGAGATTTTGAGTGATAAATAATGAACTTTCTGCCGATATTTGATAATATTTTGTGCAATAATTGACAAAATGTGGCAAAATACTGAGGGGGTAACAGGTAGCAATTTTGACATGTATCACGACTAAAAAAATAAAAAAAGACCAGCACCGAACAATCCACTACCTCTAATGCCTCCTAAACGTCGGCACGTCGGCAGTGGTAACGTTAGCACTTATTTTAAAACAATATGCAGAAGGAACTATATAAATGGTTAAAAGACGTTGGAGAACTTGACGCTTCAAGACTTATTTCAGAGTGTAGTGTTGACTTAGTGTATGTTGACACCTTATTTGAGTTAGCAGGTGATAGAATGACTGATTTAATGGACGCTCAAATTGGAGTGCCAGGAAAATATTTTTTGAACCTAGCAACCGACTTCCAAAAGGAAACAAAAGTAATCGAAACACAACTAATGGAAGTTGCTACTGCATTAGGAATGCATATTCGAGGAATTTCGTGGAACCCAAAAATTGATAATGGCAATGAAATGCAAATGAAAGTATCCATCATCGTTCGGCAAGCAATCTTTGACGAAATCACACTGAATAAAATTTCTTGGTCTGGCAGACTAGAAGAACCAGGCTTCTTAAATCGAATTTTTGACCTTGCAAAAATGCCGTCATTCGACTCAAGATATGACAATGCGTACGATGACATACGGAAACATCGTGTGTTGAATTATGACTGGGAAGAAGATTGGGTTTTTACTGACAGAAGATTTAACCTACTCCATTGTGAAGAAGAAATATTTCTAAAGTTTTTATCTCTCGCCATAAACCCTGTTTCAAGAACAGATGATGAGGGCGTAAACCAATTGATAGAAATTTACAACAGAAATCTTTCAACTAGTGGCATTGAATTTTATGAAAAATCAAAAATTGCAGGTAAATCTATTTATGGTTACAGAGAAATAGGCATTGAGGAAAAAGGAGTAGAAAGTAAAGAAGCATCTCAACGTAAAATTGCCTTGGTCGTGGGATGCAGTGAATATGAGTTTGCTGGGCATTTAGCAAACCCTTTGAATGACGCAATAGGAATGAAACGAAATCTTGAATCTCTTGGATTTGATGTAATGTATCTTGAAAATCCTTCACTCAAAAATCTGAAAATTGGGATTGATGACTTTGGCACTGAACTAGAAAAGTATGATGTTGGTCTCTTTTATTTCGCAGGTCATGGTGTCCAGGTTAAAGGCTTAAATTACTTAATTCCTGTGGACGCTAATTTAAAAAACGAAAGGACTGTAGAGTATGATTGTCTTCAAATCGATAGAATTTTGAGCCACATGGAAAGTGCCAAGACATCAGTTAACCTTCTTATACTTGATGCTTGTCGGAACAATCCATTTGAACGCAGTTGGGGTAGAGACTTATCGCAAAGAGGTTTTGCGGTAATGGATGCACCCAAAGGTTCTTTAATCGCTTATTCAACATCGCCAGGTAAAACTGCTTCTGACGGAGATGAGAAGAATGGATTATATACCGGCGAACTTATTTCTGAAATTAAATCAGTTAATGTAACAGTTACGCAATTATTTCAAAAAGTAAGAAAATTGGTTATGGAAAAGTCCAAAAACGAACAAGTTCCGTGGGAATCAACTTCATTGACTGCGGACTTTTATTTTAACCGGAAATAAAAACCAAGTGCTAACACAGCATGGTCGCACATGGCGGCGAAAGCCCAACCACAAAGCCAACGCACATCGCCCACGTCGTCATTCGCAGCAATCAAAAAAAAGCAACCGTTCTTCGATTTAATGAAAGAAAGTTAAAAGAATAAATATTATAATACAAAGCAAAAAATATAAAAATGGCAAATGAAACTATCAGGCAACATTATGTTCCAAGAACTTATTTGAAACGATTTGCTTCTGAGAGAAATGGCTCATATTATATAAAAGGTATTGATAAAGATATTATTCATCAAGAAAAAATAATTGAGTTTAATACAAGTAACGTTTGTCTAAGAAAAAACCTATATACTTTAACAGGAAACACAGTAGAAGAGAGACAGAAAATAGAAAAATTTTATTCTGATGAAATTGAGACTAATTATGATACAGTTTATTCTATTCTTACTGATCCTAATAGAAGAATTATCACAGCAGAAGAAAGAAGGCTAATAATATCTACTATAATCACAATGCTTTATCGAACTACTAAATGGATATCAGAACATAATAAAGTATGGAACATGGCTCTTGACAGTTTATATAACTTATGTAAACAAACAGGACATAAACATTTTATATTTGAAGGGAAAAGAATATCTATTGAAGGCAAATCGCTTCAACAAATGCAAGACGAATTTGCTAATAAATCACGAGAAAATCAAGTAAAAACCCAGTTAGAAGTTGCATTTAGCTTAATTGAACTAAGACTTAATGATGGGATATTTGTCAGTAAATTAGGTAAAAGTGATTGTAATTTTATAACAAGTGATAATCCGGTTATTCTAAGTAACAGTAGTGGTAAAAATATAATGCCTTTTGATAAAGATAACATAATCACATTGCCTATTGATGAAAAACATAAATTGATGATTATGCCATCACGAGAGCCATCAGAAAGAGACTTAATAGTTCGTCATACTACAGGTGGTAACTGGTCAGATTTTAATATGATGATTTCTAATGCCAATCAAATGGGAAATTCTGAAAAATTCATATTAGGTACGGAATCAGCTATTAAAGACTATATTCTTATGCGTAAAGAAACAGAGAGACCAATGACTGAAACAGAAAAGGAAGAGACAAAAACATTAAAAGGTTTGTTCGATAAAATTAAAACTATCAGAGGGAAAAAATAACTAAGTTAATATTCAACATTGTTTCAAGCTACAATTCACAAAAGTCCCCCGTTCTTACAAGTGTTCCGTTTGTCATGATACCCGATGTTGTGTTCGGTCTCCGACTGAACACACATCTAAAGGAGGACTATGAGCGCATTTTGCGCCATCAAGCCAAAGGCATGACCGCCCGACCAAGAGTAGCGAGCAAAAAGCAAGGAATCTGAGGGCGCAAAAGTCGTGCAGTTAGATGCAGTCCTTCTTTAGATATGTTTTAAGTTAGAGGTTTAACACAACAACCCCATTCCCCGCTCGCACCACTTCTGTGAAGTGGAGCGTACATTCAAAGGTCTTTGACCTCCCATCAGCAAAGCCGCTTTGACCCCTCCAAACGGCTTTACCTTTTTTTAAAAATGTAGTATATTATCTGCCATCAAATTACTCTGCAGCAATACAAATCAAACCCGATCAATAAAAAAAATCTCAACGTTTATCACATTGAGATTCACAACGACGTAGCTTAAACACAAGCACCCCAGGCGGGGAGCTCGACACGAAGATAAGCCAATAATTTTGACTTTCGATTCTATTCAGATGATATTTTTTTTTATTATCACAATGTGTTTATTTTGCACATTCATTCACCATATCAACAAATGGCAACATGAAAATTGTACACCTCTTATTCTGCCTTTTTTTCACTCCCTCCTCTCTGCAAGGAGTCCTGTGGACGAAGGAGTCCTTTCGGACAGTATGCGCCATTGCTCAAACACCCAACAATCTTTTAGAGATTACCGTCAACAAAAAGACAGGCGAATTTGAATTCCAATGCAACAAACATTTGAATCATATACCCAACACCCAAAACATTACCTGCACCATCGGCTTTCAGAAATTCGGCGAAAAAGCAAAAAGTAAAATCTTTGACACCCGCATTGGGTTGTCCAATTTCAGTTTTGTCGGCAAGAACAAAGGAAACTATACAGTTGTGTTTAATGAGGGCGATTGTCGGGTTTTTTATGTATTCAACTATAAAGGGGAGACACCGAAAATTAAAGAAATAACAGATTGCAAGAACTGAACCCGTTCGCCCCACTTCTTTAAAATGGTGTACAAATTCAACGCTTTTTTTTTATACCCGTTCTTACAAGTATCCAGTTGTCATAATACTCAAACACAACAACCCCATTCTATTGAGCAAAGTAGAATATTTAAAATAACAGGTTAACATGAAATAAATATAAACACAGCGTTCACACTTTTTAAAAATTTCGCATATCTTTATCCGAAGCTTAGTAACATACTCGCCTTATTAAAATCAATTACGCACCAGTAATAGAACCGTTATATTACGGTTAATCAAGTTTGTACAATCGATATTCACGCCATATGACGGGAAGCCGGATGATAGTGGCAAATAAAAATTCAATATATGAAATTTAATCCAATAAATTGTTGGTTATTATCATCTGAAATTCTAAACCTTGACAGTTTAGACTTCGATAAGGTTGATATGAAAATTATCAAAAAATCAATTCTAAAAAATGGGTATAGAGCATTCCTGCTTGAAGATACAGAAACTACTAAGAAAAAAAGTTGGTACTCTGATTTTCTAATTGGTCATGAGGTTAGAGTTTATATTGAAGGAAGCGGTATCTACAAGGTGGCTAATATTGATTTATCAGATAATGAAATATATTTTGAAAAAATAAATATTCCCATAGGATACAAACCTTGGTTATTTTTTAGTTGGCAAAGTGATTACAATGGCTCTCGGAGTATAATTAAGGACGTTTTAGATGAAATTTGTGAAGACATAAATGCTAATTTTTCTCCTAAACAACCCATTGAAATCGTGGCACCAATGCGTGACGAGGATGGAGCAGATAATATTCTTTTAAGTTTAAAGAAAAATATTGATTTATCACTAATGTTTATCGCTGACGTTTCAAATGTTGGACAAGTCATTTCAAGGTCAGATGATGGAATGGAAACAACAAGCAAAAGCATTCCTAATCCCAATGTAGTTTTTGAATTGAGTTACAGTTATCTAAGAAAACGACAGGATCAAATCATTCTCTTGAAAAGAAAGCGATCTGATTTCGTCACAGACGAAATCCCCTTCGATTTTGCTCAAAATAGAATAATATCATTTACCTCAAAAGCAACATTAAAAACGACATTAGATAAATCCATCAAAGGTTATTTGCAAAGAATAAATTTCATCATTCAGCCCTAAAATATTATGTAGTATGATTTATGACATGCCGAAAAATTGGCAAGACTTACAAAAAGTAGTAAAATCTATTTTTGAGCAAATT
Organism: Saprospiraceae bacterium; assembly: GCA_031424115.1. Classification (GTDB taxonomy): domain Bacteria; phylum Bacteroidota; class Bacteroidia; order Chitinophagales; family Saprospiraceae; genus JAAFJT01. The sequence goes on from JANPGW010000243.1 coordinate 7,696, forward strand.
GGATTTGAAGCCCATGTAGATTATAACATTAAAACACCAAGAGGATCAGTCGACATTGATGTTTTTGCAATAGAAAAAACAAGTGTAAATAGAAATAGGTACATTGTTGAGTGCAAATATTGGAAATCAAAGATACCACAAACAGTTATTCATTCATTTACAACTGTAATGGGTGAGACAGGTGGCAATGTAGGTTATATTATATCAAAAAAAGGTACTCAATCAGGAGGGTTAGACTATACTAATTCGACTAATATCAAAGCATTGACCTTTGACGAGTTTCAGAAAATGTATTTTGAAGTTTGGTTTGTAAATTATTTCATACCGACGGTTAAAGCAGTGAGCGAGCATCTATCTGATTATACTGAACCCATAAATAGTAGGCGATTTAGACATATGGATTTGCTTTCCGAAGGGAGGAAAGAAAAATATTTTGAGGTTTATAATGCAAATGAACATTTTTCATATTGGATGTTTTCTCTGTCAAATACAGAAAAAATTGAAGTCTTCTATGATCTTGAAAAATATAAAATTAATATAAAAAACAACTACAAATATCAAATAAATAGCAATAACTACATTGATCTACTTTCAGAGGTTTCATTTGAGTGTCAAAAGCGGATTAAAGAATTTGACTCAGTTTTTGGAATGAATATATTTAATACATAACAGCCACTATCAATGCACTGCTTTTCATGGCCGCTAAGCACGGCCACGCAAGCAGTGCTTACGATCATATTCTATTATAAGTATAAATAATCATTTGTAAAAATGGAATACAGCATCTATATATTCGATTTTACAAATATTCTCAAGTACCCCACCGCGCGGGCAACCCCAGTTTAACACCCACCTGCGCCCGCACAGGCTACTCACATTGTCTCACCAAAGCCCCGTTCATTGTCTGAAAAAATCGGTAAATTGTCATCAAAAAATTGTGGGAACTTCCAACAGCGCAGCGCGGGCAACCCCAGTTTCGCACCCGCCCACGCCCGCACATGCGCCTCGCTTCGACTGACGAAAGCCCCGTTCATTGCCGAAAATAAGTGGTAAATGGACATTAAATTTTGTGGGAACTCAACCGCAAAAAAAGGCACTATTCGTTTCGTTCGTCGTTTTTTTTCGCCCGCCGCTATCGCTGAGCGGGTACGCTTCGCCGAAAAAAAAACACTCACTACACTCACAGAGCCTTTTCCGCTACCATCAGTTTTCCAATTGTCGAAGCATCCCAAGAACTAAAAACAAAAACTTTATTGGCAGTACTCGCTACACTCGCACCGCCGACAATAAATAGGACCCGGGGACCGGGAACGAAAGCCCCGTTCATTTCAGAAAATAATCGGTAAATGGAGATATGCGAACCGTTCGCACCGTTCGCTCGAGATTGCGAAAACGACAAGCTGTTATCAGTTTCTCGCTCGGCTTCGCCATTGCCCACCGGCACTGAAAACCTCGACTCAAGCGTCAAGGTTTTCAGTGTAATCAGAGCAACTAAACCGTTCGTTCGCGCCGCGTATCCGCCGCACGAAGCTCACTCGCTGAGTTCTCCGAATGACGCAAAACGTTTGTAGGAACTTCTTTCCCCGCGCCGCCTTGCGCTGCCCTATTCGCACGCAAAGCGTGCTCATAGAGCAGCGTTCCCCCCAACCCACACCAAGAACTCCGAATCGACGAAAACATTTGTGGGAACTGAAACGGCACACTACATATCGTTCGCTATCGCTTACGTTACCGCCGAGTAGCGGCAAGGCATCTTTTTGTTAAAGCGCTTCGCCTTGCGAATTCCGAAAGTTTGTGGGAACTTCAAAAATCGCTCTAATCGTCCGTTCGTCCAGATGTTCAAAGGGAAAAGTACGAGACTAACTAGTGATAGTAATTTTTAACAGCATTAAATTTAAATTGGGGGGGGGCGTTTGTGGGTAGTGAAAGTTTTGTGGTTAATCCCCCCCCAATTTAAATTTAAGAAGAGTTCAATAAAAAATAACTATAACAATCCAGCTACTACCCTGCAACGGGCAAAGCCCTTATCTGTTGTTGTTTCTTAAAAAATTTGTATAGAAGCAAAAAAAATCGGCATTTAGTGTGTGTGTTGCCACGTATAACATAAATAAATATATGTTATACGTGGCTTTTTTTAGGTTAAACGCGCCCAATCCCAAGCCGCCGCCGTGAGCAGTTCGACCAGGTCGCATAAATCGCCCTCCGCGGCCTGTTTCGCATCACTGGCGCATTGTTCCGCCATGCTCGCATAAAAAGCAGTTTGATATGTGTTCACTCGCTGTTTTGCGTATTGAACAGCGTTAAAAGCAGACCTCAAATCTGTAAGCATTTCGTATGCAAAAAACTCGGATGTGTATTTTACGTGTGGATTCGATGGATAGTACATTTTATAGATGTTTTAATTGTTAATTATTCTCTAAATTAAGCCTTTTTATTGACATAAACAACTGTTTTTTAAGGTTTTATGAAATTTTATTTGTTTAATATGTTCTGGTTTTAGCTAAATAAATATGTATCATTTCGGTATTTTTTATTTGTTTTGTCATTTTTAATCCTTATCTTACACTATATTTAACAATCAAATCTTATATTATTCATGCTTCCAGTTTCTGCTTTCCTCGCTTCTTTTTCGGCGTTTGGCGTGTCGGGTTCGCGTTCGGTCATCCCTTATTCTTTTTTGCCAACTATGGCACATATCCCGCAGGGTTCGGCGGTTTATGTCGGTTGTGCTGCTGGCATTGATGATCTTGCACGTTCTCTTTTTCCATCATCTACAGTTTTTCGCGCTCGCAATTATCCCGCCCGTTCGTTCGCTGCTTCGCTGGCATTGCGTTCGGTTGCGTGTGTCCGTGCCGTTTCGTCGGCAGGCGGTTGTTGGGTTTCGTTCCCGGATTCGCAGTGTCCCGCAGGGTTGCGCCCTTGCGCTTCGCCTTTTTCGGGCAGTGGTTTCGTCCCGAGTGCTCGGGATTGGTCATCACTGGCTCTCGCCGTTTTTTTGCGCGTGCCTTGCTTGGTGTTTTTGCCCGTAGGCGTTGCGCTGCCATCCGCATTCGAGAACTTCGCCGTGTGTTCTCTGTTATGCGCTTCGCCGTGTGGCGGTTCGTTCGTTGCGCTTCGCCCGGCCATCCAGTCTTCTATATTTTAGCTTTTTTATATATGTTGTGTGGGTATAGCTCCGCCACCTCCACACAAATAACATAAATAAAAATGTATCATTTTGTTATTTTTAATTCTTTTTGATGCTTTTTTATTTGTTTATGTCGATTTAAAGGCTTATCTTTATACTATTATTAACAATTAAAATTTGTATCTAATGGGATTTTCTAAAGACTTATTTATGGAAGTTCGAGCAATTGAAGAATCAAACCGCAATAGCTTAAATGCATATTGCGATGATTACCACACCACAAAGGCAAAAGGCAACGACTACGACGACGACAACGAGGAAATAAAACTACCCTGGACCAATTACCGTGTGGGCTACAAGTTAGGCGAGGAATGGCATTTTTTAACCGAGAAAGCAAACATCGAAGAAAGCAAAAAAGCCTTGTGCAAATTGTACTTTTCAAAAGTTGAATACAGACGTAAAAAAACACTTTGGCTTGTACCGATTTCTTAAAAAACAGGGGTGCTTTGATTGGTACGTAACGATTTAAGCACCCAACGGGTTAATTTTTTTTTGCGTTCGTTTTTTTGAAAATATCCCTTATTTGAAAAAAACGAAGCGGTTTTACAGTTTTTCAAGGCTTTTCTATATGTACCGCAAACACTAAAAAAAGCCTTTATTATGTACCTTATTCAAATAACATAAATTTATATATATCATGCAAGCTGTAACAGTCTATAAAGGCGTTGTCAAAATGGCAACAAAAAAAGTTTTTGATTCAAAATTCAACGACCAAAAACGCATGAACATAACCGTCAGTACCGATAGCGGAGATATAACAATTTGGGGACACGCTAACGGAATGATAAAAGATTTTGAAACAGGCGATGCAATCGAATTCGCCAAAAACGGTAACGAGTATATTATTTTAGACCGCAAAGCGAACGCCAAAACCGACACGGCAACGAAACCTACAAACTATAATCAATCAGTCGGCAATTCGCTCAAATGGCAGCAGCCGAGCAAAGACATTAAACAATCAATGCTTGACTATACCGCATTTCAATCGAAAGTGTACCTCCATATCTTTAAATCCGTTTCAACCGACTTCGCCGACATGGCACTAAAAGATTCAGAGCTAAAGGATATTTCGACTACCATCTTTATACAAACCCAGCGGAAGTTTAATTTTTAGTCTTTCATAGTAGGTTTTATATACATTTCACGTCAGGCGTTGCAAAACGCAACGCCTGTTTTTTTTTCAATTAACAATCAAAATTTATTTCTAATGAAAAAGTATTTTGAACAGTGCACGACACTGGACGAGGCGAAAGCCCTTTATAAAAAACTCGCTATGCAATTGCACCCAGATTTGTCGGGTTATGATAGCAAAGCTGATTTTCAAGAAATGCAATCACAGTTTGAAAGTTTCAGACCTCAAAGAGAAAAATTCAAGGGTGAACAAGAGAACTGGAACGCATCCGATTTTAAAGACATCATCAACGAATTGATGAAAATTAGAAACATCGAATTTGAAATTTGCGGCTCATTCATTTGGTTATCGGGTGAAACCAAAGCCAACAAAGAGGAAATT
>JANPGW010000244.1:0-22823 GCA_031424115.1 Saprospiraceae bacterium
TTCTGTTCAAAGACCATTTCAGGGGTAATTTGGACATTTATATGATTGGGTGCTCGCATGAATTTATTAATATCGCTCGGCGGGCGGGCAGAAACTTTCGAAATATCCTTTGATACTAAGGGGGTCTCATCCCACACTAAATAATAACCCGAAGGTGCATCCGAAATATTAAAAGCCCACGCATCACCGACACATTCCAGCGTAATGGACTCATTGGGTTTTAAACCCTTAAATGTTGAATTGGGTTTTAAATAAAATAAATCACCGTGCACACGGAATGTTTCGAGTCCATTTCCAATGTCTTTTTTAACTACATCTCGATTGGCATTGTAATAAATTGTCCACCCACTTACAGGCAAAGCCGTTTTTTTATCGGTGTTGGTTATGGTAAAAGTGGCTAAATATTTATCTTCTCCATTGTAGTTATTGGTAACGAGTTGCCAATCAATTTTTAAATTTTCGGGTAAAAAAGGCTCTTTTTTTTGTGCAACACACAAAAAAGGTAAGCATAAAGCTATAACAATTGCGAACTTCATATAATTGGTATTTTATCTATTAAACTGTTACTTCAAAGTTCTTAATATTGAGAGGTGTTTTCCATTCAATATCTTTGATACGCGCATGGGGCATCGCCCCTTAAGTTCGGTAGATTTATTGCGATTTAATAAATCTTTTCGCAGCAGAGCTGCATAAGAATTAAATCTTTTGCGGTTCTGCCGCAATTATCTCTTTTCATTTTAGTTGTTCTACCGAACTTTCACGGAGATGCCCTAACATCCCATGTAATTGATAATACATCTTTATTTTTTATACTCCTTAAACCAAGCCTTATGATAATCCACCTTCCACAAATCATATCGTTGAAACTGAGTTAAAAGGCGCTTTTGAAAATCATCATAATTGCGGTTTTCTTTTTTACTCCATAAAACCTCACTTAAAGCCGTCATGCGCGGAAAAAGCATGTATTCCGCTTTTGAAGGATAAGCCACATATTCTGTCCACAAATTGGCTTGTCCACCGAGTACATATTGCGCTTCATCGGCGGCTAATTCCTTTGGAATCGGCTCATAACCATACACTTTTTCAAGCGGTAAAAAACCACCAATGACCAATGAATCTTCTGGTTTGGATTGAGCATAATCGAAATACACGTAAGTTGTGGGTGTCATAATCACCGTATTTTTCTGTTTAGCCGCTTCGATGCCGCCTTTTTCACCGCGCCAACTCATGACAATCGCTGTTTTGGACAAACCGCCTTCCAAAATCTCATCCCAACCAATCAACTTTTTGCCTTTTGAGTTGATGTATTTTTCCATGCGTTGGATGAAATAACTTTGCAATTCATGCTCATCTTTTAAGCTATTGTCTTTGATGCGCTTTTGGCATTTAGGGCACACTTTCCAACGGTCTTTTGGGCATTCGTCGCCGCCAACGTGGATATATTTTGAAGGGAACAAAGGGGTTATTTCATCAATCACATCTTGTAAAAATCCAAAAACTTGATCATTTCCAGCGCATAAAACCTCTTTATGAACTCCAAAATTTTGCGCCACAATATAGGGACCACCCGTACAACCCAAGTTTGGGAAAGCTGCCAAAGCCGCTTCCGAATGTCCGGGCATTTCGATTTCAGGAATCACTTCGACGAAACGATCAGCCGCATATTTAACCACGTCTTTTATTTGAGCTTGGGTGTAATAACCGCCATGACGGATGCCATCTTTCCCCATTCCCGGATGATGCCCGATGATTGTACTATCTCTGAAAGCACTGATAGACATCAATTCAGGGTGTTTTTTAATCTCTACCCGCCATCCTTGGTCGTCGGTCAGATGCCAGTGAAAAACATTCATCTTGTGCAAAGCGATGTAATCAATAAACTTTTTCACAAAATCTACTGAAAAGAAATGCCGACTGACATCCAACATCATACCCCGATAAGCAAACCGTGGAGCATCTTTAAGGGTCACCGACGCCACTTCCAAGGAATTAGATGGAGTAGTTGGCAACATTTGCAACAGAGATTGCATACCGTAAAAAGTACCCGCAGCATCACTTCCTTTAACAGCAATAAAATTTTTATCACTTATTAAGGTATAAGCCCCTCTGCTTTTAGGGGCATTTTTATCTAACTGCAAAACAATCAGATTTGTGCCTTTACCGATAAGTTTTGTTGTTAATTCAAAACCATAAACTTCTTTCAAGTAAGTATTTAAAAACTTGGCTGTGCTTGTTAATGATTTATCTTTGATTACAATTTGGGTTTTGGGCGTAATGTTGAAAGAGCCTGCTTCAGGTGTCAACACAATCTCATTGGGTTTAGGAATAATATTTGTTTGAGAAAAGAGGGGAAAGACAGTGGATAATAATAATCCGAATAAAATCCATTTGGCGTTTTTCATAGACAGTTTTATTAATGATGAATGATGAATGAAATAAATAGGTCAAGTCAAAATTACTGTTTATATAGTCCATAATTCGCATTTTAAGGAATATACAGTTTTAATGCATCTACATTCCGAAATAAATTTCGGGCTACAGTTTATACTGAGGGGGGGTATCAAATGCCCAAAATAAGATCAGCCGCCTTTTCGGCAATCATAATAATGGGTGCATTGGTATTGCCTGCCACAATCGTTGGCATAATTGAGCCATCCACAACGCGCAAACCTTCGATTCCATGTACTTGCAATTTGTCATTGACAACTGCCATCGAGTCATTACCCATTTTGCAAGTTCCGACGGGATGATAAATTGTTTCCACTGTATTTTTTATATGAGCAATTATGCCTTCGTCCGATTGGTCAACGGGTGCCACAATCGCTTTTCGAAACGGACTAAAGGCTTTTGCATTCATCACCTCCAAAGCCATTTTGCTGCCGGTTAAGAGAGTTTGAAGGTCATCTTCCTCCGAAAGAAAATTGGGTTGAATGATGGGCGCATCTAATGGATTATTTGTGTTAAGACCCACATAACCCCGACTTTTGGGCTTAATAAGGCTTGGCAAAATCGTGTAACCATCTATTGTCGGGTAGGTTTTAGTATTATACACATCTGCTGTCAAACCATCACCAATGTGTAATGGCGCAAAATGAAATTGCAGATTGACACTTTTGGCATCATTAATAGCAAAAAAAGCATACGCCTCTAACGGACTCACCGTAAGCGCGCCCTTATGTGTCGTCAACCATTTGACCAAATCAATAACCTGATTAAGTGGTTTGAGATGATGATTAAACCCTTCTTGTTGGAGTGAAATACTGGAAATGAAGAAAAATAAATGGTCTTGTAAATTTTTACCCACGCCCGGCAAAGCCTTTTTAACAGAAATTCCCTGTGCCTTTAACTCGTCCGTGTCACCAATACCCGAAAGCATCAAGATTTGAGGTGATTGAAAACTACCCGCGGACAAAATAACCTCTTTGTTAGCTAATACTTGTATCGTGCCTTTATTAGCATTAAGGTATTCAACACCCATTGCACGATCATTTTCTATCAAAATTTGTTTGACAAGCGCATTTGTAATGACCGTTAAATTAGGGCGATTCATGGCAGGTTTCAAAAAAGCAGTGGCAACACTGTGCCGTTTGCCATCTTTTATGGTGAATTGAAACAAGCCTGCTCCATCTTGCTTGGCACCATTATAATCTTTATTTTCAGGAATCCCCGTTTCAACACACGAATCAACAAAAGCCTGTGCGTAAGGCGTTTGAAAATATTTGGCGTGGGTAACATTCAATAAGCCGTTTTTACCGTGGAATTCATTGGTAATATCCTCATTGTGTTCTGATTTTTTGAAATAAGGTAAAACATCTTTATAAGCCCAGCCTTGATTCCCTAAAGCCGCCCATTCATCATAGTCAGCCGCGTTGCCTCTGACGTAAGCCATCGCGTTGGTGGAACTACAACCACCCAATGCTTTACCCCGTGGCAAATAGATACGCCGATTATTCACGTGTTTTTGAGGTTCGGTAGAGAAACCCCAATCCACTTCTGTGCGGTGCAGATTGCCATACGCTGCGGGAATTTGGATTTCCATTTTTTTATCCGGCCCACCGGCTTCCAAAAGCAAGACCTTATGGGCTGGATTTTCGGAAAGGCGATTTGCCAAAACACAGCCGGCTGAGCCAGCCCCAATAATAATATAGTCAAATGGGTACATAAACTGAGAATTTAAATCTATTGTAAAGGATTATTAAAACATTCCTTGCGAGCCTAAATTAAAGAAATATTATGAAATCTAATTATAGATGGATGATGATTTTTTTTAATTAAGCACTTTCAAACAGCATTATGAAAAATTATTCCACTTTGCCACTCGCTCTTCTATTTTTTCCTTGTCTTTGGGTAATATCATCGCCCAAATCTTCCCGCGCTGTTTCAGCAACTTTCAATAGTTCATCGAGAATTTCAGGATATAATTTCTGTACATCATAAGCTTCAGCAGGGTCGCGTCGAAGATCAAATAAGCCTTGTGGATGGAGGAAGTCTTCAGGTACTGAACCTGGAAAGCCATCATTTCCCGGTAATTGACCAACGTAGGAGCGTCCTTTATGAGGCAAAACCAATTTCCAATGGTCGCGTCTTACAGCTTGCAAATCGTTTCGTCGGTAATAATAGTAAAAATATTTGCGCGGTTGACTCTCCATATCTCCCCTCAGTAAAGGCAGCATATTGACACCATCAATAGGGTTTTTAGGTAATTTCACATCACAAATAGCCGCAATTGTAGGCAAAATATCAATGGTAGAAGTTAATTGATTACAGATTAACCCTTCCGGAACAGTCCCTTTCCATCGCATAATGCATGGCACGCGTAAACCACCTTCAAAAGAAACACCTTTCCCTTCTCGCAAACCACCTGATGAACCGGCATGATTGCCAAAATTTAACCAAGGCCCATTGTCGCTCGTAAAAATGACGAGGGTATTTTTATCCAAACCATTTTCTTTCAGTGTTTTTAAAATTTCTCCAACTGACCAATCTATTTCCATCATCACATCGCCATACAAACCTTGCTTGCTTTTACCTTTAAAATCGGGAGATGCATTGATTGGCACGTGCGGCATAGAATGCGGAACATACAGAAAAAAGGGCTTGCTTTTATTCTTTTTAATAAAATTGACAGCCCGTTCGGTATAACGCTTGGTCAAAAGTCCTTGTTCTTCAAGTGTTTTAATTTCTTCTATTTTTTCATTGCCTTCAATCAAGGGAAGCGGCGGAAATTGAAATTTCGCATTTTGCTCAGGAGTAGCGGGTTTACCATCATACCAAACAGGCCACATATCATTGGAATATGGAATACCAAAATATTCATCAAAACCATGTTGCAAGGGTAAAAATTTTTTGTTATCGCCCAAATGCCATTTGCCATAAATCGCAGTAGCATAGTTTTTTTGCTTTAATAGTTCCGCCAAAGTCATTTCATCCGAACTAATCCCAATTTTACTGGCAGGAAATAATGCACCCGAAAAGCCTATTCGATTGGGGTAACAGCCGGTCAATAAAGCCGACCGCGACGCCGAACAAACGGCTTGAGCCGCTAAAAAATGTGTAAAACGCACCCCCTCAGTAGCCATGCGATCTAAGTGAGGTGTTAGATAACCGGTTGCTCCATAGCTGCTCAAATCGCCATAGCCTAAATCATCCATGAAAATCAAGACAATATTCGGGCTTTTCCCTTTTTTGGAGGGGGTAAAAGCACTTATTAATACTATAAATACGAATAACCCAACAATAACTCTCAGGAAGGGGGCGGGAAAAAAAATGTGTGATTTATTCATTTATCAATTTGGTTTTACATGGTTTCAAATCATTTACAGCAACAACAAAGTAGAAAAAAGCCCATTTAACATCAACAAATTTACGAAATATGGCATAGGTTTTTGTTAACCTATGCCATGTTTCGTAAGCTTGTTGGGATTCTTTAATTTTTCAATTATACTCTAATAAGCCTTTTTTATGTTCTTTTATAGTCTCAAAATTTTCCATTACTAAAGTTGCTGCCCCAATCAATTCGGCTTTAAATCCTAACCTTGAGACTTCGATTGTGGTATTATGGGCCAATCTCGGAATACAAAATTCATTCAATGCCTGTTGAATGGGGGCTTGCCAAATCCTTCCCGCAGTTGACCCTCTGCCACTCAGAACAATTAATTTGGGATTCAATAAATGGATTAATATGGCAACGCCTCTGCCTATCTTGAACCCAACATCCGAAAGTAATTCTACGGCTAACTGGTCACCTACCAGAGCAGATTGTATAATGGTATTGTTCGCTTCTTCTGGTTTTTCAATTGAAATGCCGGCTATTGATGACCCTCTACCCTTATTCAATTCCTCAATGGCTTTTTCTATCAAAACTAACAAGGAAGTTTCTGTTTCAAGGCAACCGTTTTTACCACAACTACACAACTTGTTATTGTTGAAAATAGGAATATGGCTAAATTCACCGGCAAATCCATTATCACCCCTATACAATTCGCCATCCAAAATCAACCCTAAACCAACGCCCCATCCCATATTGATGACCATCACATTTTTCTGATTCATAGCCGCCCCAAATCGTAATTCCGCCAAAGCAATGGAACTTGAATCATTATCAATAAAAACCGGTAAATCCACAACTTTTGAGATATGTTTGGTAATACTACCCTCAGGTGAGTGGAGAAAAGAATAATTTATACCCTTTTTCACATCAATAAAACCGGGCATAGCAATTCCGATTCCGGCAATTTTATCTTTTGCGACGGAGACATTATTAATAAAATTCTGAATTTTATTGGTCAAAACGGATAATGATAAGGGGTTCTTCGCCAATGGAATATCAATCTTTTCAACTTCACCTATGTAATTATTCTGCATATCCATCAAAGCTATTCGAGTAATGAGTTGATCCATTGATACCGCCACAACATATTGAATATCAGGTTTTAATGAATACATGGTAGGTCGTCTGCCTCCGGTAGAAGGCGCATAACCTGTTTCAATTACTTTCCCTTCATCTATTAGTTCATTTATCAGTTTTGTAATCAACGGTAAACTTTTATCCATGGCATCACACAAGTCTGCACATGACAAAGATTGCGAAAAATAGAACTGTTTTATGATACTTCGTTTATATTGCGTTTTCTTATCTGACATATTTCGAAATTAAGTAGTTGAAAAAATAGACCGCGCAAAAAATCAAGTGTCAAAATACTGTTTTTTTTTATATCTAACAAAAAAACAGTTATTTTTTTCTAAGAAGAATCTCAATAACACGCCGCATACTGAGGGGTATACTTTTCTTATTTACATCGATTTTTCGTTCGGTCTATCAAGTATAAAACTAAACTAAACAACAAGAACGAACAAATATAATAAACTTTTTAATTTTTTTATCAAAGATAAGAATCTAATTAATTTTTTCATTACCTGTCAGGCACAATCAAAGCTGGCAAAGCCTTTTGTTTATACATATCATTAAACTTTGCGACATCTTCGTTTATCAGTTTTTCATAAGCCGTTTTATGATTTGCCCATTCTTGCATCAAATCATTCATGCGGACTTTTGCCCCCGCTGTCGGGCGAGGGTCGTGCACGTCAATGCGGTTTTTTAAATCCAAAAATTCAGCATTGAGGCGGTTGTAAAAATTGATGACATCTTGAAAAGTCTCCTGTTTGGGCGTGATTAATTGCTCTTCCCATGCGGTTATTTTCTTTAAAACGTCTTTGCCATTATCCACCAAAGCAATCATATCTTTATTATCTTTCAATAAAGCGGTGATATTGTCAATTTGGCTTTTCACTTTTCGCATTCGATTGACCGAGCCATGAATGTCTTTTACCGAAGCATCTATTTTACTCAACATGGCTTGTTGAGCGTTAAAATCAGCTTGAGTGACTTTTAAACGCGGGTCAGCCACGAGCGTACAAGTAGTTGTAAAAACTTCTTTTTCAATCATCAGTTGCACTTTATATGTGCCGGGTGCTACCAAAGAGCCGCGATAATCACCGTTGACAAAAACCTTATTGATGCCCTCAATTCCTTCACGCCGCATATCCCAAGCAAAGCGATTTAGTCCTTTTTTCGCAGGTAAAACGGCTTCCTCACTTGGTCCTCCATCATAGCGTTGGAAAGAGGGGTCTTTTTTATTACTATACTCACGAATGAGGTTGTTTTGAGCATCCAATATTTGTAAAGTCACCGCCGCACTATCCATGTCTTTCGGTAAAAAATAGTCTAAAATAACTCCATTCATCGGGTTTTGACCCATATTGGGAATGGCTTCAGGCGGTGTGGGCGCATCCAATCGGATTGTAGTTTTGGGTTGAAAAACCATAGCTTTCGTCTCATTGGCGAGATTTTCAGATTGCTGCAAAGTGCTTAAATCATCCAAAATCCAAAACGCTCGACCCGCCGTGGAAGCCACCAAATCATTGTCGTGAATCACCAAGTCGGTAATGGTCACAACGGGCATATTGAGTTGAAATTTTTGCCAATTTGTACCACCATTATAAGAAATATAAAAACCTGTTTCAGCACCGCCATACAACAAGCCTTTACGCTTGGGGTCTTCCCGCACCACGCGGGCAAAGTCTTCAGTACCGATGCCTTGAGTGATTTTTTGCCACGTTTTGCCAAAGTCTTTCGTTACAAAAATGAACGGGGTAAAATCATTGAATTTGTATTTAGTCGCCACCACATAAGCCGTTGCAGGGTCATGCGGCGAGACTTCAATGCTGTTGATGAGGCATTCGCCTAAATCTTTGGGCGTGACATTTTGCCAGTTTTTACCATCATCTTGCGTGACGTGTACCAAGCCGCAATCGCTTCCAGTCCATAAAACGCCCTCTTTGTGCGGCGAATGAATCATGTAAGCTAATGTATTATATACCTCGCCACCTGCGCCTTCATTGGTGTAAGGGCCTCCACCGTCGCCTTGTTTAGTTTTATCGTTGCGGGTCAAATCGGGACTGATGGCATCCCATGATTGTCCGCCATCGCTGCTTTTTAAAACCACATTACCACCATGATAAATTACATTGTTTTTAAAAGGACTTGCAACGATAGGTGCATTCCAATTGAAACGGTATTTCTGAATTTTAGGCGTAATGCTCAAGCCAATATTCGGATAAGCCATAACGTCTTTTGTGGCACTCGTTTTCACATCCATTGCCTCAATATTGCCTTGATAGCACCCACCATAAATCACTTGTGGGTCATTTGGATTATCGAAAGCTATGTATGCACTTTCACAACCGGGTCCGGTGAACCAATCCTGCCAAGTAATGCCGGGTCCGCTGGTTCGAGAAGCGGTCGCCAATGATGAATTATCTTGTTGCCCACCATAAACATAGTAAGGGAAACGATTATCTGTAATAACTCGATAAAATTGTGCCGTGGGTTGGTTTTGCTGCGTACTCCAGCTTTTACCGCCATTAAATGAAATATTTGCGCCGCCATCGTTGGCATTTATCATATTTTGCGGGTTGTTGGGATTAATCCAAAGGTCGTGATTATCGCCGTGCGGCACTGGAACTGGAGCAAAATTGCGTCCACCATCAATGGATTTCAAAAAAGGCGCATTCATGATATACACCAAATCAGGATTCACTGGGTCGGCAAATATTTCAATGTAATACCAAGCCCGAGCCACCGTAAGGCGTTGTTTTGAGGTTTGTTGCCACGTTTTACCCGCATCATCGCTTCTGTAAACCCCTGCTTTATCGCCTTCCGATTCAATATTGGCAAAGACCCGATTAGGGTTTGCTCCTGAAACAGACACTGCCGCTTTACCCATATTTTTAGGCAACCCCTCAGTCATTTTTACCCAAGTATCACCTCCATCCGTTGATTTATACAAGGCACAACCCGCTCCCCCACTTTCAACTGTCCATGGATAGCGGCGGTGTTGCCACATAGCAGCGTATAAAATGCGGGGATTTGTCATATCCATACTCAAATCAGCACAACCAGTATTGGCATCTACATAAAATACTTTTTGCCATGTTTTACCCCCATCCATTGTCCTGTAAATCCCTCTATCTTCGTTTGAACCATGCACTGTGCCTTGTGCCGCCACATAGACAATATCAGAATTTTGTGGGTGAATCCTAACGGCGGCGATGTGCTTTGTTTTCTCCAAACCCACGTTTTTCCACGTTTTCCCTGCATCCGTTGATTTATAAATGCCATCGCCATAAGAAGTCATCACGCCTCGAACGGGGTGTTCGCCCATGCCCACGTACAAAACATTGGGGTCAGATTCTGCCACTGAAATAAAGCCTACCGAGCCCGTTTTCAACTGCCCGTCCGAAATATTTTTCCATGAAATACCCGCATCTTCAGTTTTCCAGATGCCACCGCCAGTGCTGCCAAAATAATAAACCATAGGGTTTTGTTTGACACCCGTTGCGGTTACGCTGCGTCCGCCACGGAAGGGACCGATATTCCGCCATTTGAGGTTTTTATAAAAGTCCGCATTCAATTGAGCGAAACCCTGAAAAGTGAGGCATAATGCTAATAGTATAAGCTTAATTTTCATTTAGAATTTTTTTTTGATTGGTTGATGAAAGGTTAAAGATAGGAAATTGTGTTTATTTTTTCACAATCATTCTACCTATTGATTGGGTAATTGTTCGAAAAGTATATCGGGCTTTTTTAGGGTTGGTAACCTTTCAAAAATGGCATTTAAAGGGGTAAAATGAGAGAAAAAACCGCAGTTTTGAAGATAAAATTGATTGTTTTCAACACCACCCCTAAAATCCATGCGTGCTTTTTTTCTGGCGGTGGCGTCATTCGTAAATTTTGCCAAAGTCAGCTCCGACCACCCCCCCTCAGTATCGCAGATCCATTGATTGTTGTAAAAACCTTTCCGAGTAATTGCGCCCTTTTCAGGTTCAAAATTCTCTAAAAATGAATGCGGCTTTATGTACAATGTATTGGTTTTAGGTCTTTCGAAGGAGGCAATAAGAAGCCATTTTTGGGTTTCAGCGTCAAAAAAATACGCAGTAAAAATCGTTGAACCTGTGCGGGTGGGTCTTGCTCGAGTTAAAAATTTGTACGTCAAGTCGGCTTTCCAATTGAATACCAAGTAACTTTGACCGCCTGAGCCTTCATTGCCAAATTCTCCGGTATGAACGTTTTTACCTTTGGCAAGCAATTTAATTTTCAACGAGTCGGGAATAGACTTGGGGTCGTCAGTTGTGAAAGGGCTCCAAACTGAAAACAAAATCCGCCGTTCGGTAGCACTGTTCACTTGAATACCAAAATAGCCTTCTTGAAAGCCATTTGCCATGTAATAGGAGCCGATTTCGTCGTACCCCTTCGGAATCGTGACTTCATTGTAAAACCATTCAATGTTTTTATTGGGCGGCACCTGATATGACAAATGAACCGAAGGTCCCCGCCGACCGAAGTAAAAATCGTCTTTGACAAATTGCACTTTTTCGGAGGCTACTCCTATTTCTAATGATTGAAAAACACCAAACGTAGTCCCTGTTTTTTGAACCCCTTGTAAAATAATGGCAACATAGCCCGTATCTGTCACCTCAAAACTACCTACCGGATAGGTTTTCCAATTCCCTTTTTGAATTTTCACGTTTTTACTTTTTCCACTCACGCTCATCTTAATTGTCGTGTTAGAGGCGGATTTTGCTTTTAAAGACATGTTATACACCCCTTTTTCTAAAAAACGCACGTAAACGGTTGCGGATACTGAGGGGTCTGCCCAATTCACTATTCCATCTGATTTGGACAATGTAATACTCTTTTCAGCATGATTGCTAAAAAAAGTATTGCCTGCCAGCGGAATAATCGTTTTATTTTGAGCTCGGCAAAAACTCAATGCACATATTTCAAAAAGCAAAAAAATGCCCAAAAAGTGTAATTTTTTTTTCATATCAAAAAGAGATTTAATCCTCGAATTTAGCGGATTGCTTTGTCATACTCGCTTGAAAAGCCGCCGTCAAATCATTGGAATAGAACATAGCAGCGTTCCAATTCGCCATATATTCAAGGCTTTCAGCCACTGAATGGTCTCTGGCAAAGAGTAAATTTCGCTTTGTTCCTCGGATAGAAAGCGGTGATTTGGTGGCAATCAGCTCAGCAATTTGAGTGACTTCCGCTAACATGGTCTCTTTATTGTCAAAAACGCGATTGACTAAGCCGCATTGAAGCGCTTCATGCGCCATCAATTTCCGACCGGTATAAGCCAATTCGCGGGTCAAACCGTCCGAAATCAACTTCGGCAACCGCTGTAAAGTGCCCAAATCTGCCACCATACCCAAATCAATTTCTTTGATGACAAAATAAGCATCTGCCGTGCAATACCGCATATCCGTGGCACAAACCATATCCAATCCTCCACCGATGCATCCGCCATGAATTGCCGACAAAATGGGCTTTGAAATCTTCTCGGAAGTGGTCAAAACATCCTGAAAATCAAGCAAAAAGTGTCTGAATTTCTCTCTTTTTCGCCCTTCGCAATCATCCTGTACCAAATCGTTTGTTGACATCAGCATGGTCAAATCAATGCCGGCGCAAAATAGTTTATCGCCATTTCCGCTTAACACTATGGCGCGGACTTCGGGCGTTTTATCGCAATATAAAAGAGCTTCCCGTAATTCTGCCCATGCTTCTTGATGCAAAGAATTGGCTTTTTCGGGTCGGTTAATGGCTAAATGAGCGACTTTGTTGTGAATGGCAAGCGTAAAATGATTTAAATTCATGTCTTTTGTTTATATGATAATAGAAAAAATGTAGATTGAAAATTAAAAGTCAAATTGACAAGCTAAAACAGGAATCAATCCACCGCCTCGATATTGCACAAAAGTCTTATTGTTCAACGCATCGTAGCTGACACCCGTGGCATTGATATGATTCAGTGCATTTTGTAAATCTAAACTGACACTACCTGCAATTTTTTTAGCGTTGAAACGATACTGGATACGGGTGTCGAACCGGTAATAATTGGGCACTTGAGCCGTATTTTCCGCATTCTTCAACGGAATATAAGTGCCTTCTTTTTTTGACAAAATTGGGTCAAGTGGCGTATAGCGTGCACCGCCACTAAACAAAAACCGCCCGCCGACTTGTATCACACGCCCTCTTTTAAGGGTAAACTCCTTGCCAAAAGTCATGGAAGTGGTGAATTTAGAAGCCCAACGGGTATCGTAAGTTTGACCATTAAAAAGTTGAAAATTGGAATCAAACAACGAACCAGTAACGAGTATAAAATATGAGTTGGAAAACAACTTTTCAACGGCAGCATCGATGCCATAATTCGAACCTTTGCCGGCACTCACCGCTTTAAACAAAGGATAACCAAATGTGTTATTCAGCATCCAATAGTTGTTATTCAGGTCAGTCGAAACGGGAACATTTAAGAGTTTTTGGTAGTACGTTTCAACACTGATTTTCATATTGTTCTGGGTGAAAAGATGATAAGCAGCAACAATATGGTGTGTTTTGAGCATTTTTAAATCTTTATTGATAAAATTGCCCGTTGAGTCTCTGAAGTAATAAGCCATTAAAGGGAGTATTTGACCTTGCAAACTATAGGCAAAACTCAGTCTTTGGTTAGATTTCAATTGATATTGTAACGAAAAACGCGGTTCAAATGAACTTGTATTATTAGCATTTAAATGGGTGAAATGATATCCTGCATTGAAAGTCAATTTAGGACTTAATTGAACAATCGCTTGAGCATATTGCTGTATCGTTTGTGTATTTCCGATGCCTTGTACTGACACTCCTTTTTCAATTTCATTGATATTGATTTGACTTTTGACGGGACTGTTGTTTTTAAAAAAATCAAAGAAAATTTGGTGGAAAATCAAACCTGTTTTAAAGGTTATTTTATCTGATAGCTTACTGCTGTACGTCAATGACGTGGATATGCGGCGGTCAGTATATTGCTCAGTGTTGTACCGATAATGTATGTTAGATTCATTTAAAGTATCGTTTTCGCGCCTAATATCTGAGCCAATCAAAGCCACAACCGCTTTTAAATAGGATTTTGAATTAGGCAAATACGTCAAAGTCGTTCCCATTGCCCCCATTTTAGCCGGTTTATGTTGAAAGTTCCGGTTATCAAATACTGAGGGGTCTCTTTTTGCTGCCATTTCAACCGGTAAATACTCCTCCAAACTCAAGCCGCCAATCCCAAAAAAAGTAGCTTTCAATTTAGGGTTTTTAGTTTTAAAAGCCAAATTAAAAGAAAGGTCTTGAAAATCATTCGTCACCCGCTCACCGACCAAATTGAAACCCATTTTGCTCAAAAGACCTAAAGTTGAGTATCGGTAATTGACCAAATAGGAAGATTTACCTTTTTTGATGGGTCCTTCAGTAGCAAAGTCGAGTCCGATGATACCTATTTTCACGCGGTGTTCCCTTTTTTCAAAATTGCCTTGTCGAAAGTGCATATCGAAAGCACCCGAAATCGCATTGCCATATTCCGCAGCCATACCGCCGGATGAAAAATCCGAACGCGCCAATAATTGCGCACTAAAAACATTTACGCCACCCACCGAAGAGCCAACCAAGGCAAAGTGGTTCGGATTAGGAATATCAATGCCTTCCACGCGCCACAAAATTCCTACCGGCGAATTACCCCGCACAATAATGGCATTCTCCGTTTCATCGGGGGCCTGTTTCACGCCCGGAAACGATAAGGCAATCCGTCCGGGGTCATTGATGCCTGCCGCAATTCTATCGGTTTCTTCTGCCGTAAACGAGCGCGTACTCACTACTGATAGGGAATTGACAGCTTCAAAAGCATTTTTGGCGGCACTCACCACAACCTCTCCGACTTCAATTGTTCCGGCTTTCAACTCTATTTCGATATACGCTTCTTTTGTAGATGAAAGTATGATATCAGCAATTGCAAACGGTTCGTATCCGACAAATTGACATTTGATTCCAACCCGCCCAATAGGAACATTTTCAATCAAAAAGGCACCATTTTCGTCACTAATAGCCCCTAAATCAGTATTATTGACCAGAATGCTGGCTCCCACTAACACCTGTTTGGTTTGTTTATCTTGGACAATACCTCGAATTTTTTGGGTCGCCTGACCCCATATAAGTGTAGTTATAAGCAGAAAAAGGGCGGCAAATTGGGCTTTCATTTTAACACTTTTTTAATTTGGATTTTCGTTTTTTTTAAGATACTATTGCTTATAATAATCCAAAGGTGGTTTTCGAGTGCCGACCAATGATTCATATTTAAAATCTTTCCCCCGCACGGTATTCAATTCCTGTTTGGCTTTTTCAATAATAGGCTGTTGAGTCATTAAATCAATCGCCGATAAAGTCAGCGTTTTAGCTGCCACCAACATACCTTTTTTACCGATATTCGTACCGCCTGCAGCAACGGCTTGCCAACTGTGCGCAGGCGTGCCCGGCACCCAAGTAGCCGTTGAAATCCCACTCGTTGGCACCACCCAACTGACATCAGATACATCCGTAGAGCCACTGCCGCTTTGTTTTTTCAAAAGTTCGGCTACCTCTGCCGGTTGCATGACTTTTTCAGTGGTTTCAATTTTAGGAAAATCCGCATTCATAAAAGTTGACTGGATTTTTTGAGCGAATACTTTCTCTTCGTCCGTATATTTCACACCACCAACAAGGTTCAAGTTATTTTGTAAAACCTCATTAATGGTATTATTCACCAATAAGCTGTAAACGCCGCCGGTAAGCTCCCATTCCACCTTCGTACCAGTGCCCAAAGCCGCCCCAGTAGCCGCATCTTGCACCCGCTTCCAAAGGTCTTTTACTATTGAAACATCCCTATGACGAATAAAATAATTAGACTCCGCAAACGCAGGAACGACATTCGGCGCTTCGCCACCCTTCGTGATAACATAATGAATTCGTGAATCAGATGGGATGTGCTCACGCATCATATTGACCATATAATCCATCGCTTCAATGCCATCCAAAGCCGAACGACCTTTGTCAGGTGCCGCAGCAGCATGAGCAGCGATGCCATAAAAACGGAATTTAGCCGTCACATTTGCCAAAGAAGGTGAAGCTGTCACCGCATTTTTATCACCCGGATGCCAGTGCAAAACGGCGTCAACATCATTAAAAAGACCCGCTCTCACCATGTAAATTTTACCGCTACCAGCCTCTTCAGCGGGCGTACCGTACAATTTTATAGTCCCACTCTTGCCAGTGCGTTTGAGCCATTCTTTCACTTCAATCGCCGCTGCCATGGAAGCTACGCCGAAAAGGTGATGCCCACAAGCATGACCTGCCGCTTGCCCCTGAATCGTTTTTTTCTCTGGAACTGCTTCTTGAGCCACACCCGGCAAAGCATCAAATTCCGCCAAAATTCCAATAACGGGTTTGCCACTGCCAAAAGTTGCCACAAAAGCCGTTGGCATATCCGCTACCCCTGCTTCGACTTGAAAACCCGCATCTTTCAATTGTGATTGTAGTAAAAGACTGCTTTTACTTTCTAAAAAAGCCAATTCGGCATAGTCCCAAATGGTTTGAGCGACCTTTGAATATTTGTCGTATTTCTTATCCAATTCGCTAATGATCAGTTTTTTATCCGCATCCGTAGCTTTTTGAGCGGATATTTGGCTTGAAATAAGTAAAAGGAAAGCTAAAAGTAAAGAGGATTTTTTCATAGACTTGTTTGATTGATAAATGATGAAATTATTACTTAACCCATTTTTTTGTTTTAAAAAGCAAAAGTCCAAAATTAAGAAAATTTAGTTGTTTTTCAGTTTGAAATATGGTTCAAATACTGGGTATGGCATCCGGCATTTTATATAATAATATTGAATTATTATTTTTTAATTTCAACTTTATAGTTGAATTGACAACAAAAGAATATAGCCCATTGTTAGTCTAATTGAAGAAATTAAAAAAAACGTAAACCAACGAATATGAAAAAGACCTTTAAAATAATTGGTTATCTTCTACTTTTTATAATTATTCTACTAACTACCGGTTATTTCATTTTAAATAAAAAAATGCCTATAGGTGTGAAGGGTGAAAAAGCAGAAGCTTTAGCCCAAAAAATGGTTCAGGCTGTGAACAAAGCGGCATGGGATTCTACTGCTATAATCAGTTGGAAATACTCAGTCAATCCTACTCACCTTTGGGATAAAAAGCGGAATTTAGCCCAAGTTGAATGGAAAAATCATAAAGTTTTACTCAACTTGAACAATGTAACAGGTCGTGTTTGGGACAACCAAACAGAGGTAAAAGACCCTCAGCAAGTTGACAAACTCGTTAAAGCTGCTTATAAATATTTCATAAATGATGCTTTTTGGCTCAATCCGGTTGTGAAGGTTTTTGACTCAGGTGTTGAACGCAGCATCGTCACTTTGGAGGATGGTACAGCAGGGTTGATGGCATCCTATACATCGGGCGGATTAACGCCCGGTGACTCCTATTTGTGGGTTTTGGATGCCAATGGAATGCCTAATGCTTGGAGAATTTGGGTCAATATTTTGCCTATTGGTGGTTTAGAATTCAGTTGGGATAATTGGGTTACACTACCAACAGGCGCTAAAATCTCCACAACCCATGTCTTAAAAACAACTGGTAAACCGATACCACTTGGCAATTTGAAAGCAGCTATGAATTTCGAGGAAATGGGGTTGAAAGACGACCCTTTTTTACCTTTATTTCAATAAAATATCAACTACTTCTCTTATATATTTAAGGATTAAATTTTTACAACTTGTCCAGTCTTTATTGATTCATCACAAGCAAAGGCAATTTTAAGGCTATTCACTGCATCCGCCATGTGGTCGGTCAAGTCGATATTCTCAGTTATCGCTTTTAAAAAATAGCGTTGTTCACGATTGCACAGCTCTTGGTGGTCGGGTTCATCGCTGAGGTTAATCCATTCATCAGGCTTAGTAAAATTATTTTGCGCATCAATATCAGCATGGTGATAGCGAAGTGATTCCGTTTTAGTATGAGAATCAACGTTATCGGATTTACCACTCGCTCCCGCGTCTTTCGCCACAATTGAAACGCAGCCTTTAGGTCCAATGACATCTTTTACAAAAAAGGCCGTTTCACTCATCATAGGTCCCCAACCTGCTTCGTACCAACCCACTGAACCATCTTCGAATTTGATTTGTAATTGACCATAATTGTAATTGCCTTCGGGAATATCATCCGTCAATCGAGCACCGATTGCTGTCACTTGTACAGGTTTTGAGCGGGTCATTTGACACATGACATCTATATAATGCACGCCACAATCGACAATTGGACTGAGGCTTTTCATCAAATTGCGGTGTACATCCCACATATAACCGTGACTTTGTTGGTTCAAATTCATACGCATCACCAAGGGTTTACCCAAGGTTTGAGCCAGTTCCACGAATTTTTCCCATGATGGATGGTGCCGTAAAATGTAGCCCACCACCACTTTTTTATTGGCTTTTACCGCAGCAGCCACTACCCTTTCAGCGCCTTCAACGGTATCGGCAATAGGTTTTTCAATAAAAACATGACAACCCGCTTCGAGCGATTGAACACAAAATTGCTCATGCGTATCAGGGTAGGTTGAGATACATACAGCATCAGGTTTGGTCACAGCTAACCCCTCAGTAAAATCCGAAAAAAGAGGGTATCCTCCGCCCAATTTTTCATTTAAAATCTCTTTGCTCTTGCCCGTTGACACGATGCCACAGATTTCAAAACCATCAATCAATTGATACGCCATGGCATGAGATGCGCCCATATTTCCGCAGCCGACTACTAAAACTTTTATATTAGGTTGTGTCATTTAAAATTTAATTTTTATTGAAAGAATATAAAAAATTAGGGTGAAAACTTCCAAAGGGTTTGAAAACCTTTGGAAGTTAGATAAGAGTATGTTTTGAATTCTATTGCCGACAAACACATTTCTCTCCCGCACAAGTCGATGCTTCGATTGGAAAATCCGCATTACCATTGATTTCAAAATAAAATTTATTGCGTTTGCGCTCTCCCTTTCCCGTCATTTCATTCATGGTATCACAATCGAAAAGGCGACCATTGACCATGGTATAGCGGACCGTTTCAGAGTTTTTAATATTCTCCAAAGGGTTTTTATCGCAAATAATAAGATCGGCTAATTTACCTACTTTCAAGCTGCCGATTTCTTTATCCATGCCCAAATATTGTGCACCGTTCAGAGTAGCACATCGCAGGGCTTGCATATTGCTCATACCGCCTTCCGCCAACATCCACAACTCCCAATGCGCACCCAAACCTTGTAACTGACCATGAGCACCGAGGTTAATATTCACGCCCGCATCTTGTAATTTTTTACAACTTTCAGAAGTCAAAACATGACAATTTTTATACTCTTCCAAAGGAATCATCGTGCGATGACGAGCTCTATTGTTTAAAATTGAGCGAGGTGTGAAGGCTGCCAAACGTGTTTTTTCATACACATTCGTATTTTGATACCACTCATATTCGCCCGACATACCGCCGTAATTCACTATTAAAGTCGGTGTGTTGTGCGCTTTTGAGTTTTTCCAAAACTGAATCACGTCATTATATAAAGGCGCAACGGGTATATTATGCTCAATGCCCGTATGCCCATCAGCCACTTGACTGAGGTTGTGAAAAAAGAAAGAACCTCCTTCTGGCACGACCATCACATTCATTTCACGAGCTGCTTGGATGATCTGCTGACGTTGTTCACGACGCGGTTGATTATAGCTTTTTACTGAAAATGCCCCGTATGCTTTGGTGCGTCGAATGGCAGAGCGAGCATCATCCAAGGAGTTAATAACCGCTTTAAAATCACCTTCTGCACCATATAAAATTGTTCCCGTTGAAAACACCCGAGGGCCCACCGTTGTACCCGATTTCACTAATTCTGAATTGGCAAATATCATTTCACTGTTCGCCGAAGGGTCGTGCGTGGTGGTGACGCCATAAGCCAAATTGGCGTAATACTCCCATTTTTGTTGGGCGGATAAACCCAATCTGAACTCGCCCAAGTGACCATGTACATCAATAATGCCCGGCATAATGGTTTTGCCAGTCATATCCATCACTTTCACTCCATTCGGAATTGGGGTTTTAGAGTCACCAACGGCTATAATTTTATTATTTTCAACGATTAAAACACCGTTTTCAATAACATTTTCACCTTCCATTGTGATGATTCGGGCATTTTTAAAAGCCACTTTTTCAGAAGGTTTATAGGTTGGCACAACGAGATTAATTTTTACCCCCTCAGTATCAACGGGCGGTAAAGAGTCTTTTGAGCCTTCTAAAAATTTGAAACGCTCGGTCAAGGCATCAGTGAAATATTCATCACCCAATGTCCAATGCACCTTTTTACCATCTGTTGACCAATGTAAATTAATTCCCGCATCACGTCCGACAAGCGCCACAGGAACAGCCTTGGTATCGGAAGCCAAACCCACGGTTTTACCCGTTTTTGGAAATGGCGCAATATATACTTTGTATAATTCTGAAAATGCAATCCATTCATTATCAGGACTGACCGCAAATTGATTCACGTATTTTGATGTAAAATGCGTTTTATCATCCGAGCCATCCAATTTACAACTGTGAAATTCCTTAGTCGGTGCGCCGAAAAGGTAGCCGCCCGTATTGTAAAATATCCGTTTACTATCGCTTGTAAAACGTGGGTTTTCACCGTTTTTAGTCACTAAAGTAGCTTCACCCCCTTCACTCGGCATTGTATAAATGCCCGCATTTTTTGAAAAAGTAAAGCCTTGGTCTGGATTACCACCTTCTTTTCTGTATGAAATGGTCTTACCATCGGGCGAATACTGAGGGGTGCGATAAATGCCTATTTCAGTCGTTAATTTGGTCGTTTTGTTGGTTTTTAAATCCAGTTTTTTTAATGAAGTCATCGCCTCGTCATTCCAACTTACATAAACAAGGTTGTTGCCATCGGGTGAAAAGGCGGGCTCAGCTTCAAAATCAGTATCTGAAGTCAAGCGTTTAGGCGTACCATTGGGCATATCTTTTTTCCATAAATATCCAACCGCATTAAAAATGATGTACTTTTCATCCAGCGAAGTCACGCAATTACGAATGACTTTTGCCTTAAAATTGTCTTCAAAAACCTTATTTTCAAAATGTAGCGTCTCCGCCAATTTGGTTTTTACATCCACATTAAAAGGGATGGGTGTGGCTTTACCGGTTGCTATATCAATTTTTCGAATTTTACCTTTAGCCCAAATAACGATGGATTTATCATCAGGCATCCAACTAAAACCCGTGTAAATACCAAAAATCGTCCAAGCCTCTTGTTGGTCTTTTGAAAGGTCTTGAAAAATTGGGAATGACTCGCCTGTTGCTAAATCATGGGTATACAAGACCGTTTTTGTTCCGACACGACGCACAAAAGCCACTTTTTTACCATCTCTCGACACTTGTGGACGAGCAGCACCGCCAGTGCCGCCGATGATTTCATCAATTTTACCCTCTTGACGGTCATATCTTTTAATGGCAAAAATCTGCGCCATTGGGTTTTTATTGTATTGAAAAAAGCCGCCCGAATACGTATCTTCGGAGTAATAAACGTAGCGACCTTCGGGACTCGTGGAGGGCTCATTGATGTCCTGTTGTTCATTCTTTTTCTCTATCAATTGTAAACCGCTGCCGCCAGTGATGTGAAATTGCCACAATTCGCCAGCCCCCAACGACCGCCCAGACGTGAAGTGTTTTCGAGCGATAAAATTCTCATTATTCAACCAAACGGCATTATTAAGCAATCGAAAATCCTCCTTGGTAATTTGCTGCGCATTAGTGCCATCAGCGTTCATTGTCCAAATATTATCACCGCCGCCAGCGTCAGACGTGAATAATATCTTTTTACCATCGGGGGAAAAACGGGGTTGCACCTCAAACGGGAAACCTCCCCTCAGTATTTGAGCATTTCCTCCCGTAATCGGCATTTTATAAATATCACCCAACATATCGAAGACAATCGTTTTACCATCGGGCGATACATCGAGGTTCAGCCAAGTGCCTTCATCCGTTTTAAAAGAAACTTCTTTTAGGTTAAATCCTCCAGTCGGATTGGCAACATCCCATTTTTTGTCGTCTTTTTTTTGAGCCAAAAGGGACAATGTAAAAGCCATAATAAGGGATGTCAGTGTCGTTTTTTTCATTATAATTTTAAAGTTTTAATTGGAATAAAGGGAAAATGATAATTTCATACCCCAAACTGCGTCAAATGATGGTCTAAATGCTTATAAAACATATTATTCCACTCCGTTTTATTCAATGAGCCAAAAGAATGAGACTCTTTTCCTTCAAAATGATTTTCACCTAATTCTTGCGTTTTAAGGATAAAATCCACCAGACGCTTTTTCTCTTTTTCAAAATCTTTGGCATCCGTAATGATAAATTGCGGTGCCGTTCTTAAACTATGCTTATATGGTACTTCATTGGTAACACCCTTTTTTACCACTGATTTTAATATAAATTTCATTAAAAAACCTGGCTTCGTGTGCTTGTCTTCGTACACCATTTCATACGTCACTGCACAATGAGCAAGCATTTGGTCGACACTCATTTTGCCCCACTGTGATTGCGTTTCAGGAGTCAATTTATTGATTCTTTGGATGATGTTTTCAGTAACATCTTTCGTAAAAATATTTGGTAATGCCATGATTTTTATTTTATACCCGTGCCACCGTTCAAAACGGTGACACGGATTATTTTTATTAAAAAACATCCACAATCTGATACGTCCAAGCATAATTGCAAGGCACCGTATTAGGGTTGACTTGTGGTGCAAATATCGTTAAAATATTATTTTTAAATGTAAATTTCACATCTCCTTTATAGCCTAATAAATTGATTTTCAAAGGCTTAT
>JANPGW010000245.1:0-6172 GCA_031424115.1 Saprospiraceae bacterium
AGGTGTCCGACGCTTTCAAAGCGTCGGACACCTCAAAACTAATTTGCCCCATTCCCCAACCCCCAATTAATTTTTAAGACAAGGCACAATAAACTGTAGTTGAAACGTTAATAAAATGTAAATAAACAACATTCGTTCACTTTTCAACACTGACTCAACATGAAAACCTTATCGCAACGGGCTTTAATTCTTTTCACGCTTCTTTTCCCCACTTCTTTTCTTCTTGCGCAAAAAACATTAAGCATTTATTTCGATAGTGATAAATACGTATTGAAAGCATCTGAAACGCCAATTTTAAACGCCGTTATTGATTCTTTAAGTAAAAATCCGGGCATATCCGTCAAACTACAAGGCAATACGGATGCCGATGGATCCGAAAAATACAATCAATTGCTTTCAGAAAATCGCAGTAAAGCCATAAGCGATTATCTGCAAAAAAACGGCATTGCAGCCCAAAGAATCACCTTCGCCGCTTTAGGTGAATCCTCGCCCGTCGCAGAAAACTCAACGGATGAAGGTAAAAAACGCAATCGGCGAGTGGACGTTTTTTTTCAGCCCAATCCCACAATAATACCCCCCTCAGTATCGGTGCGCAATTTCCCTTTTGAAAAAGGCAAAAAGTACTCGATTCACAGTGTCTATCAAAAATTAAATCCTCTTGTTCAAACTTTTGATATATCATCGGATAAGGAAGAGATCATTGTGGGCGAAAAAGGAACGCATGTACGCTTTCCTGCTAATGGATTTGATGTTCCTCCGGGCACTACCGTGACGATAACACTCAAAGAAGCATATGCCACTTCCGATATTTTGGCTCAAAACCTCAGCACTCATGCCGATAACCAGATTCTGGAAACACGGGGCATGGTTAAAATCACTGCAACCGTCAACGGGCAATCGGTAAAAATGAAGGAAAATTATATGCTCATGATGACTCAAGGTTATAATAATAAGGACAAAGTCCAACGGGGTATGAGATTGTTTACGGGTGAAACCAATGACAACAATCAGAAAATCAATTGGCGAACGGGACCACAACCCAATTTTGCCTTTTTTTTTGAAGCAAACAACGCTAAAGCCCAAAAGGAGCAGCTTCAAAAACTATTGGCTAAACAAACTGATACAGCCAGTTGTGAAAATATGTTTGTTTGGGTTCTCGATACCCCATATATGAAGCGACTTCAGCCGGATAGGCAAGATTTTTCTCAATTGCCTCCGCAAATTATCAGCGATGAACAGCCTCAAGGCTACGCTTTTAGTCATGTTCACAAAGATTCTTTATCGTCTTTATGTCTTGAGTTAGCCGCTTGGGCTGCCCCTACACATTCATGGTATCGCCGTGTTCCGTGGAAAGAAAAACACCGTCTATATGCTTCGGCTCTTTATGAGGAATATTACGCCCCTGACTATGATTCGCTTGTTACAGCTTTAAAAAAATACTGCCGCCTTGCCGAACAGGCTGAGAAAACGTTAAAAGAGAGTCCGGTTACTGATGCCCAAAAAAGGATGATTGCCAATTATTACATTTTTGAAGGTCGGGATTTGGGTTGGATAAACTGTGATGTTTTCAGCCAAGCGCCTCAAAATTTATTGGTTAATTGCGAAACCAATATCCCGGCTGCCCCTTTCACTGATGTCAAAATCGTATTCAAAAAAAGGCGCGTTGTATTAGACGCAAAATCTAACACGAATGGCTTTTTAAGTTTTCATAATATAGCCAAAGACGAGCCGGCGGTGCTGGTGGCAGTGAAAATTGAAAATGGCGAGTCCTATTTAGCCATATCTCCAATAACTACCGCTAAAATGACTTACAAACTTAAATTCAAAGCCATGACACCGGAGGAAATGAAAATGGAAATGAAACTGTTGGATTCCGTGTATTGAAACGAGAGTCATTAGTAGCTGGCACTTTAAAACTGGCTACTGATGACTCATCAACGATGACTAAAACACTAAATTGCTCATTTTATTTGTAAAAATGTCCCTGATTTGATTGACTACCTGCGGGCTGCGGTAAAAATACAGATGATGCATGAATCTGTCTTTCCACCCTTCAGTTTGTTTAACATTTGTAACATCAAGGATTTGGATATTAGGCGGTACTGAATCTGTTTTTAAACCATTACGACCCAGCCTGTTGCGCCCTAACATGAGTTTAGAGATACCTAAAAGGCGGTCGTTGCGGTGTTGGAGAACAGTGACTTTTTGGGCGATGTGGTGCAGGGAGTCTAATTCTTTTCCTCTTTCAAACACATCACAATCCAAGTCGGGAGCTGCTAAAATGATTTGATTGAAAATAGGCTTCTCCGTATCGACGCGCTGGAAAATATTTTGAAAGAAATAATTGCCCATCGAATAACAAAGCAGATGATTATTGTTTGTCTGAAAAGAGTAAGAATCCCTTGAATTCATAAAATTCATGAGTTTGTTGAAATGGAGAGCTATTGTCCCTGCGTATCCATCGACTTTTTTGCGACTCGAAGAGTAGCCCAAGCCTCGGGTATGCCAAATGATAGAAATGGTACGCTTCAAAGTTTTTTTTGCAACGTAGTTTTTGTCAAAACTATTGATATAACCTGACAATCGTGGGCTATATTCTCCATTCCAGCCATGAAAAAAAATCAATGAATTGTGTTCATCAACTGTTGTAAGGGTCAAATCTCTTTGTAGAATGTCATAAAAAACATCTTCTGACGGGTAGTAAACTTTGCGATGGCTCAAATCGGTCAAATCGGTCATAAAGCCATATGCAATACTGTGGTCAAATTTAATTTCAATAAAATAATGCTGGGGATGTTCCCCACGTGGTTGAGGTTGAATGTTTGTGTGAAGAGTCTGCATGATAAATTTAAAAAAATGTTTGTGAACAACTGCAAAAATATAACACCTTCCCGATAAAACAACATTTTATCGAGGGTATAATTAGTGTGAAAATAAACTCAAATGTATTAGTTGATGGAAATCAAACGTGTTGAAGATTTTTTTTCGCTGGAAAGTTGAACAAGATATATTCCCTTAGCAGAATTACTTAACTCAATTGTTTCATAAATTGTTGTGAGATGGGCATCAATTTTTTTTTCAAAAATAATTTTTCCGTCTATACTATATACTCGAATAACTTTTGGTTCTGACGTGAGATCTTGAATATCTGCGGTCAATTGAAACTCCCCATGGTTGGGATTGGGATAAATTTTTAAATTATCAAGCACCCATAAATCGGTATTAGATGTGCTGCATCCGGCTAAGGTTGTTTTCACATCTTTGCGCAGCACTGTGAGTTTGGGATAGAGTAAGTTACCCGGGCATTCGGTATAATCCGGTGCGCATCCATCTCGGTGTCCGCTGATATTGTTCATTGTTCCGGTATTTGAGCGGATAGTGCTGACGCCAAGCGGGTCAATAGCAAATTTCATTGCCTTCGCGGCTAATAGTTGCACCAGCTTGTTCAATGCCGATTGCGAAGGTTCGACTGATGTGAAATTCCCAATCATGCAGATGCCCATCGTATTAGCATTATAGCCACACATGTGCGCGCCTACCACGCCATCTCCACCGCCACGTCCGACAAAAAGCGTCCCATCCGGCGCAACCAACCAATTGTAGCCAATATCTGACCAACCGTTTGTGTTGACGTGCAAATCAAAATAAGCAGCCACCACTGCCGCCCAATTGCTACTTGTATTATTACCGGCACTGTGGTGAACGATAAGGTGAGTTACAGGGGTATAGGTTGGACTGCCTTTGTATATTTTATCGTCTGTCAAATTCCACTGAGCTCCCCACACCGACCTCGATACTGAGGGGGGGGCTTGTTGGCAATCTCCGCGCAATTGCAAAGGGGTTTGGGTGTCTCCGGTGGAAATATTTCCTGGTGCAAACAAGCGCAATTTTGCTTTTTTCAAACGAATATCGTTGGATTTTACATTAAAACGGACTTTCAAGGCGGTCGTATTTTTATCCAATTCGCACATATTGGTGACCATTCTGAGAGATGTATTATCGGCATCAGAATTGTGTTCTACCGGAAGCCACTCTTTAGCCCACACCCCATCTTGTTTGGTTAATAGGCTGATTTCAACCAATGAAGGATCTACGCGTAAGCCTTCTAAAGCTATTGAAAAGGCGATGAAAGGCTCGGGTTTTGAGAGTGAAACGGATAATTCTTGAGTCGTAATGATTCCGGCTCCCTTTGAACCATATTTCCAGAGGTTCAAGTTTTCGGTAATGAACAGTTTAGAAGGTTTGGTAAATTTTAACTCAATATTTTGGGCATTTTGAGACCAAATTTTAAAAAGAGTAAATAGGCAAAAGGAGATGAGTGTCAGTTTTTTTTTCATAGTGATAATGGCTTTTAAAAATGAATCTGCAATGAAAGTATAAAATTATTCGGTGTTATTTTATTTTTTTTTAATCTACACAATAGAAATTCGCTCTCTCTGAACGCTTCACATCTTTTTTTATTTTTTTTTCAAAAAAAAATAAAAACTTATTTGCGAATTTTCGCTAAACATTGTAATTTTAGCGAAAATTCGCTATTTTGACAGATTTGTTAAAATTCGAATTTCATAAATCATTGATAATCAAATTTTTAAATAACAATCAAAGTCTCCATAATTTCAAAATTTAAAAACATGACAGATACACTTGTAAAGCCTAATGTTCTCAATGGTGGTGCTTTCATCATTCAGGACTCTGATATTGACTCTACTTTTATTCCTGAAGAATTCGGTGAAGAAGCCCTTATGGTAAAAGGCATGGTCGAAGATTTTATTAAAAACGATATTGAGCCTAATCGTGCAGCGCTTGAAAAACAAAAAGAAGGATTAGCTATAAGCCTGATTGAGAAAATGGGTGATTTAGGCTTGTTGGGCACTCACATGCCGGAGGAATATGGCGGAACGGCAATGGACACCAATACCAACACATTAATTTGTGACGCTTTGGGGCCTGCCGGTGGTTTTACGGTAAGCTATGCTGTGCAAACGGGCATCGGTATGTTACCCATCTTTTATTATGGAACGGAGGATCAAAAACAAAAATATTTGGTACCCGCCATTCAGGGCAAATTGAAAGTGGCTTATTGCTTGACTGAGCCGGGCAGTGGCTCTGATGCTTTGGCGGCAAAGACTCGGGCTGATTTATCGGAAGACGGACAATATTATATCGTGAACGGTCAGAAAATGTGGATTTCGAATGGTGGTTGGGCTGACACATATATCGTTTTTGCTAAAATCGGCGGCGAAAAATTCACTTGTATCATGGTTGACCGCAATACTGAGGGGGTATCGTTGGGCGCTGAGGAGGATAAATTAGGCATCAAAGGTTCATCGACGCGCCAGATTTTCTTTGAAAATGTTAAAGTACCGGTGGGTAACGTATTGGGTGAAGTCGGGAAAGGCCACTTGATAGCCTTTAACGTATTGAACGTAGGTCGTTTTAAACTGGGTGCTTTGTGCTTAGGTGGCGCTAAGGCAGTATCTGAAATGGCGGTAAAATATGCCAATGAGCGTATTCAGTTCAAAACGCCGATTGCGAATTTTGGCGCTATTCAATATAAATTAGCTGAAATGGCAATCAAAATTTTCGTTGGTGATTCCTCTCAATTCCGCATTTCTAACTTGATGCAAGAAAAAATAGCCTCCCTCACCGCAGAAGGCATGACGTATGCCGAAGCGACTTTGGATGCAGCGGAAGAATACTCCATCGAATGTGCCTTGATTAAATTTATCGGTTCGGAGGCATTGGATTATGTAGTAGATGAAAACGTGCAGGTTCACGGCGGTATCGGTTTCTCTGAGGAGTTCGGCGCGGCTCGGGCTTATCGCGATAGCCGGATTAACCGTATTTACGAAGGAACGAACGAAATTAATCGCTTGTTGAGTGTGGATATGTTGTTGAAAAAAGCGATGAAAGGCGAATTGGATATCGTGGCTCCGGCTTGGGCGGTTCAAAAAGAGTTGGCTTCAATGCCTTCAATGGAACGTCCGTCAGGTGCTTATGGCGAAGAATATACTGCTTTGAAAGATTTCAAAAAAATCATCTTGATGGTAGTAGGGGCT
Source organism: Saprospiraceae bacterium (assembly GCA_031424115.1). Classification (GTDB taxonomy): domain Bacteria; phylum Bacteroidota; class Bacteroidia; order Chitinophagales; family Saprospiraceae; genus JAAFJT01. The sequence goes on from JANPGW010000245.1 coordinate 6,060, forward strand.
GCGGCAAAAATGCAAATGGATGGCAAAATTGATTTGCGCAACGAACAAGAAATATTAATGAACGCTGCTGATATGCTTGCTGAAACATTCAATAGCGAATCAACCCTACTACG
>JANPGW010000246.1:0-2490 GCA_031424115.1 Saprospiraceae bacterium
ATTAAGATTATTTGGTAGTTTAATATTATTTTTTATTGTATTTTCTTTAATAATACTTTTATATGTCAAATATTAAAATGATTAATTCATTTTTTCTTTTCATTGCAACAATCCCCCCCTCAGTAAAGTACAGAAAAACAAGACATTAACCATTTTATTTCATACAAAAACAGTAATATCAATGAAAAAGGAAAAACACTCCTTGCTACAGAAACAAAAATTGAGGACATTATGGCTTTGGCGGTTCAATACGAAGAAGCTGTTAAAAACTATGTGTCGCAATTCACAAAAATCACCAACGGGACGCAATCTATGGGCGATATACACACACAAAGTCATAGACGTCGCGCGAGCTGGAAGTGCGCAGCACCCATTTCGTAACATCATAAATATCGTAAAATTCGTGACTAAACAAAGATGTGAAGCACCCAATAAAAACTCATCGCCCCTTCACGCCCGTTTCCGATAATTCCAAACGGCATACGCGTTAAAAAAAACGGCAAAACCGCACATTGCCCAAAATTGGTTTTTAATGTCCTGAAAACCACTGCCTTTTAAAATTATCATTCGAATAACTTCTATAAAATACGAAACGGGATTAAATTTAGTGACCTCCCGCGCCCACGGCGGCATGGAATCAATATTCGTGTATAAACCGCCCAATAAAATAAACACCATCATAAAGAAGAAGGATATAAACATGGCTTGTTGTTGCGTATCCACAAATGTCGAAATCAAAAGCCCGAAACCCAAGAGTGCCAATAAATAGATAGCCGCGTAGCCAAATATCAAAAAAATACTGCCCAAAGGGATGATGTTAAAAACCAAACGTGCAGCACCCAAACCGATGGCTAAAACCATGAGACCTAAAATCCAAAAAGGAATCAATTTACCCAATACAAAATCCACTTTGGAAATCGGCGTCACATTCAATTGCTCAATAGTACCAATCTCTTTTTCCCGAACGATGTTCAAAGAAGATAAAAACGCCGCGACCATCGTCACCAATACAACCAACATGCCCGGAACCATGTAAATTTTATAATTCAAATGGGGATTGTACCAGATTGTGGGAATCACTTCAATCGAATTAGCCGCTTTCAAGTTGGGTACTTTTAACCATTCCAAACGGATAGAACTGTTAAAATCCCGAATGATATTAGCGGCATAAGCTCCTGCCAAACCACCTTTGACACCATTGACTGCATTCACCGACAATAACACATTTGAATGATTATCTCTGACCAGCGTTCTTTCAAAATTGTGGGGAATTTCAAGAATTAAATCAGCATTATCGTGTTCAATTGTTCCCAAAGCCTGTTTGTATGAAGGGGCGTAATCAACCAATTTAAAATACCCCGAAGCCGTCATTTTATCAATCAAACGGCGCGAAAAAGTAGAATGATCATTATCGACGACACTTAAATTGATATTTTTGACTTCATAATCGGCCGCAAAAGGCAAAACCATGAGCTGCATGATAGGCATAAAAAAGATGATTCGCAAGATGGACGGGTCGCGAAAAATCTGAATGAATTCCTTTTGCAATAAAAATCTGAGTGTACGCATACTTTATGCTTTTAAAAAAATAGGTAAACACTTAGCCCCCTAACCCCCAAAGGGGGAACACCAAGGAAATATGCATAATTCGTTCAATAAATGAGCGTTTTTAGCATTTTCGAGTAGAACTCCCCCTTTGGGGGTCGGGGGGCTAAGCTTTTAAGCCAAACGAATCTTAAATTTTGCCAAACTGACCGACACAAAAAACACCGTCATGCCCGACAAAACAGCGACTTCGCGCCAAATACTCGACAGGTTCAAGCCTTTAATCATCACATTTTTCACGATGATAAAATACCATTTCGACGGAATCAGGTTGGAAATCAATTGCATCGGCAAAGGCAGGTTTTCAAGCGGAAACATGAACCCGCTGAAAAGAATAGTCGGCATCATCAAACCCATCAACGAAATCAATAACGCCACTCGTTGCGAATCGGTCACTGTTGAAATCAACAGCCCTAACGCCAGGGAACAAATGACATATAAAGTACTCACCGCCAACAATAATCCAACGCTGCCTTTGACCGGTAAACCTAAAACAAAAACGCTGATGAGCAAAATCGAGGTAAAATTGATAACTGAAAGCAATAAATAGGGTATCATTTTGGAAAAAATGACCCATAATGGACGCATGGGCGACACCAATAAAATCTCCATCGTGCCCAGTTCTTTTTCCCGAACAATCGCCACGGCGGTCATCATCGCTGAAATGAGCAGTAAAATCATCGCCATCACGCCCGGTACAAAATTGTATTCGCCTTTAAGTTGTGGGTTGTAGAGCATCCTTGTTTCAATGCCTATACTGAGGGGTATCGTCAAAGTCGGGTTTAGGCTCAATTGGTACTCGTTGATGATAGCCGAGACATAATTGACGATGGTTGTAGCAGTATTCGGGTCGCTGGCATCCGCAATGAGTTGGATTTGAGCCTT
>JANPGW010000247.1:0-3019 GCA_031424115.1 Saprospiraceae bacterium
AAACCCTGCCGATGGCGCTAAGATGATTTTGTACTTAAAACCTTTCTCAACAGTTTGAGGTATATCAATTTTAGGACATACTTCTGACAGTTTGAAGTCCTCCAATTTTTTTAAAACGGCGGAATCATCCGCTTTAAAATACAAGTCAAGACTTTTGGGGTTGGATTTATTGTTATTATCCAACGTTTTGACAAATCCTTTTGATAGGATTAAATGGGCGATTTTGATAAAAGAAATCCGGCTCTGGGTTGTTCCCGCAGCATCTAAACGGCGGATGTGATTGAACAATGACAAAAGATGCGGCGACCAAGGCAATTTGAAGGGATAAGAATACACCTTGCCCGTGCTCTCGGGTGCGAGAGCCGGATTGGTTGCCGTGATGGTGATAGAAGTGCTTTCATCCAACGGCACGCTTGTATTGTCGATAACCAATTCAAGCATTGATCTTGGTTATAGTCGTGACCCATATGTAGCCACCGTCGTTTGTACCACCTCCTGTTTTCATGGCAATTTTTTGTTTGATTTTCCATTCTTGTTGCGCCTTTTCGCTTCTAAAATGCTTGACTTCGAGCGGCACCACAATCAAGAAAAAATATAAAAAGGTGGTGATGCCCCACAGCGTCGACGCCAGCCACACGGCACGTATGGCGAGGGCTAAAAAGGGTATGTCATGCCAGTATCGGCGTAGGAATGTCTTCATTAATTTATCAGGTAGGCTATTCCGCCTATAATCTTGAAATTGTATATTCGTGCGGCGCACATGGCACATTGCGCAACAGCTGTACCATTGGCATTTTTAAAATAAGTACTTGAAAAAGTGAATGTTTTGAAAAGACTGCCTTTGTACCACAGCGTGTAATCTCCTCCCTCCCGAAAATTGGTTGCTGTTATGGTGGTGTTGACATCTGCTCCGGCATTGCTGAAATCAAACGGGATGGTGTACATCAGTTGGGAGTCAAAATCGAAGTTCATGCTCGTGGCATTGTTGGCAGTCAAAACATCGGATGCGGTGAGTGATATTTTCAAGTTTTTAGTGTGGACTTTAGAAATTTCATTTGCCGCGCTGATATTGAGAATATAGTCCGGCGTCATTGAAATCACTAAACCCGGTGCCGCTATGCCTTTATTGAGCGTGATTTTTTCTAAAAATACATTGACGGCATCCCGCAAAGCGACTTGAGTGGTGTCCTTTCCTCTCAACAAATTAGCATTTGCCGCAGTGTTACCGATACCCAGAAACAGCCCTTGTGCCTGCCCCAAAGGGAGGGCATCACTGCTGACTACTGCATTGCCAATCCCTCCTAAGACATTACCATTGAGATTATTGCTAAAACTGAGGTTGCCCGTATTGTCTGTTTTCAAAAAAAGAGAACCGCCACCGCTTGACCCTTGAATAAGTTTTGCCGGATTGATTTTAGTTTGAGCCGCAGCTGCAATAGCCGACGCGCTCATCAAGAATATGATCAATACCTTTTTCATTGAAACCATTTAAAAAAGTTGATTTTTTTAAGAAAATCCCCGAGCGTATGGATTAATTTTTTTTTTTGACTTCGGGCTTATCCGGCTTATCCGGCTTTTGCGCTTCCGTTACAACTTTCTCCTTTGCGTTATTCTCGATACGTTCCTGAATCCGTTTTTCGGTGACGGCAACGCCACCCAGCAAGCGTTCAAATTCTTTGATTTGATTTCTGACTTGTTTGAGCTTGGCTTCAATCTGTGCCTCCTCTTGTCGGTATCGCTCTATTTCCTGGGCAATGCGTTGCGAGGTGACGACAACACTCGTAATCTGGGTAGATTTAAGAATGACCCCAGATTCGGTTTCGATGATGTCGGTCTTAATGGAATCGGCGGCGGTGTTTTGAGCGAAAAGTGACCCCGAGTGCTCGGGGGAAAAGTAAAAAAACAGGGCAATTGTGAGTAAAATCTTCATTATTGTTTGTTTTAAAATGGATGAATATCCGTGCCACCGCTACCTCGAGTACTCGGGGGTGGCACGGATTAAATTTTACTGATAATACCAGATTTCAACATCGGCATTAGGCGCGCCCAAGGTAAAAGTGAGCGTTGTGCCAGAGACAGTGTAGTTATCCGTCGAAGGCGTCATTTTTGTACCACCAATATAGACCGCAATGTCCGTGATAGCCGCCGGAGGAGATGCCGGGATAGTGAGCGTAGTGGTTGCTACGGCTTTTGTATGCGCTTTATATTGCCACTTGGCACCGGCTGAAATAGTCGTATTGGTTACGCTCGTGACACGCCCTTTGGCATCCACCGTGAAAACGGGAACTGTAGTGGCACTACCATACGTACCGGCAGTAACGGCAGTCGCCGCAAGGGTCGGATTGGGGTACGTCCCTGTTAAGTCGCCACCGGCGGTGCCCGTTGCACCTGCCAGCGGACTCAAATCAACTGTAATAGCCGGAATCCCATCTCGCTCAAGCGATAATTTCAATAAATTGCCCGTTAAGCTGAACGTGTCGGGCTTTTGAATGTCCATCGTTGCCAACAGCGTTGCCGGGTCCACGGCTTCAATCTTCTTTTTACCATTGGCAAAAGTTGAAGCGGACACGCGGAAAATATAACCACTGGTTACAGTATTGGCATCTTCGGAGTTGAAGATATTCGTCGTGGTTTGGGCGTTGAGGACGACACAAGACAAGGCGAAAGTCAGGAATAAGAGGATTTTTTTCATGAAAAAATAAGAATTTGAGGTTATTAAAATAAGTGAAAAGTGAAAAGTGAAAAAGCACTTTTCACTTTTCACTATTCACTAATAAAAAGCTCGGAATGTCTCGTTGTCGAAAGGCAGCAAGAAGTTAATAGAGTCATTGGATACAATATTGAAATCATCCGTGATAAAAATTTCAACATTGCCCCGATAAAATCTCATGCGTTGGCGTTCTTCAGCAGAGGTCGCTGTAATACCTTGTAGGGTGACAGTGTTCCCTGAAAAATTATCCATTTTGACATAGCGCAAGGGACCAAAAGTGATATTGACAGCGGCGCTACCACCGCCACT
>JANPGW010000248.1:0-13302 GCA_031424115.1 Saprospiraceae bacterium
CTGTAGTCTGGTTTGTCCAAAATTGAGAACATTATTCTTAAGATTTCTGATTTTATCGCTTATATCGAAGCCATTATTTACGACTTTGTTATTCTTAATCAGGCTTTTATACTTTAATGAAAATTGTTAGACAGTAGTTTAGTTTTTTTGTTTAACTCGCAATTTAATAATGACTAACTACGCCTTTTAAGACGTAGGGCAGAATGTGGCATATATTCGGGCTTTAGCCGTTCATTTTGAACTAATAAAGTTGAAGGGCTAAAGCCTATTAATCGTTTATTTTTCCCCACGCCTTAAAAGGCGTGGTTAGTCAAATTGTTGAATATCAACAGTTTATCAAATTGCAAAATTGATAAAATTTGCTTCTAAAATTTCAAAACATACTCTTAACACTTAGTGATTATTAGAGTTTGTGTTAAAAAACAGAATATAATTTGGAGAAAAACGAGTTATTGTAGAGATTTATTCATCCATTTTTGACTGAATAAAGGAGACAATGTCTTCAAAAGCATCCGGTGAGAATCTTTGCCAATGCGCATCTTTTCTAAACCATGTCATTTGCCTTTTGGCGTAATTGCGGGTGTGCTGTTTTATTTTATCAATCGCTTGCGGCAGGGTCATTTTACCCTCAAAATAATCAAAAAGTTCGGTGTAACCTACTGTTTGTAAAGCAATCAAGTGTTTGAAGGGTAATAAATGTTGCGCTTCGTCTATCAAACCTTCACCTACCATACTATCTACTCTTTTGTTGATGCGGTCATAAAGCGTTGCGCGTGGCACATCCAAACAGATATAAACCGCTTCAAAAGAGCGTTCAGCGCTTCCTCCTTTCCTAAAACTTGAAAACGGTTTACCGCTCGCTTGATATACCGACAAAGCACGGATGAGCCGCATAGGGTTTTGGATATCTGCTTGCGTATAATAGTCGGAATCAACACTTTGCAACATATTTTGCAATGGTTCGATGCCATCGATTTGGTACAACTGTTCTAAATCTTGTCGAATACTGAGGGGGACCTCGGGGAACTCATCTAAGCCTTCACAGACGGCTTTGATATAAAGACCGGTACCGCCGACCATGATTGCCACCTCATTTTTTTGAAATACGTTAGATAACACATCTAAAGCCTGTTTTTCATATTCGCCCACCGAATAAGCATCGTGAATAGAGATATTATTGATAAAATGATGTTTGACAAGGCTCAATTCCTTTTTAGTGGGTTTTGCCGTGCCGATATTCATTTCACGATAAAATTGGCGAGAATCGGCGGATAGGATTTCCGTCGAAAAATGTTGTCCCAAGCGAATACCCAACGCTGTTTTACCGCTTGCCGTAGCACCGCCTATGATGATGAGTTGTTTTTTCATGAAGACAGGTATCTGACGCCTGATTTAAGGAATATTCAATATTTTATGCGTCTGTAAACTCAATTTCCATTGGGGATTTTTCAAACAATAATCCAGCGTGAGTTGGATATTATTTTTTTGAAAAACACCATCCATCGGTTGTAAATAGAAATTATCAAAATCAAGGTAGGTAAACAGTTCCGGTTCAGCCCCTTTTTGCGGGAAAACAAGCTTTAATTCGTCACCCCTCAGTATGACTAACTCCGTACGGGCTTTGGGGCTGAGACAAATCCAGTCAATGCCTTCGGGCAAAGGCACGGTTCCGTTGGTTTCAATGGCTATTTCGAGCCCTTGTGCGTGGAAAGCATCCACTAATTTTTTATCCATCTGTAAGCCCGGTTCACCACCGGTACAGACCACATAAGGTTTTCCGCCGCCCGTTGAGGGCCAGAGAGATTTGACTTTTTGGGCGAGTTCTTGAGCAGTTTTATATTTGCCACCGTTGACGCCGTTGGTTCCCCAAAAATCGGTATCACAGAATTGGCAGATGGCTTTTTCTCGGTCTTTTTCTCTGCCAGTCCACAAATTACAACCCGAAAAACGACAAAAAACGGCAGGGCGACCGCTTTGTCCGCCTTCGCCCTGCAATGTGTAGAATATTTCTTTGACTTTGTAAGCCATTTTTGATTATTTCCTTTTATTACTTTCAACAAAATTTGCCCAATCACTAATCCGTCGTCCCTGACCACTTTGCGCAAATTTATGACTTTCTGCCGGTGAAATCCCAAATTGTTGACTCAATTCTTGATAAATATTTACTGCGGCTTGGGTGTCTTTGACTATAGAACCGATATCGGCAGTGCCGCCGAAAGCCTCTTTCACCATTCGGTAAGTGGAATATGATTTTTTAACCAAACCTAACCAATTGGCAGATTTATTGGCATATCGCTCGCGCATATCGTCGTAAAATTTTGCTTCATCGTCCGATAATCCCCAACCTTTTTGTGAATTAGCGGTCCGGATATCACTGAATACGGGTCCCTCAAACTCGGCGGCTACTTCCTGTAAAGTGGCTTCAACGTGTGGATTGGGTTTTTCCGCCCGGCGTTGCGGCATGGGTCGGTTTTGATATTCTGCTGAATTTAAATCCATCCAACCCGTCGAACGCGCGCGATTAACTGTTTTAAAAATACCGAGAACTTGCAAAACTATGAGGAGACTTGCTATACCGAAAATGCCGAAAAGCCAAACTCGAGAGCTGCTTTTTTGAGGTGTTGACTGTTGTTTGGGATGATGAGTTGACCGCTTCATTGTTTATTGTCAGTTTGTTTGTGTGATGAAAATATTGGATAATTTCAACATGAATAAGCGCCGAATACGCATTCTGTTGACAACTCTATACTGAGGGGTGTCTTTAACTACCAATATTTTGACGGAAATAGCCTACGAAGTTACGCAATTTTAACGAGACTTTAACCATTTTTCAAGTGCCTCAACCCAAAGTGGATGAATATTTAAGCAAGGAATCATCGTGAATGACTCACCACCGGCTTCCAGAAAGATTTCTTTTCCTTCTTCCGCAATTTCTTCAAGCGTTTCTAAACAATCACTGACAAAAGCTGGGCACACAATAAGGAGCTTTTTGATGCCTTCTTTAGGCAATTCTTTAAGCCGAAAATCGGTAAACGGTTTTAACCACGGGTCACGACCCAAGCGAGACTGAAAGGAAATACTGTATTTGGATGCCGGCAGATTGAGTGCTTGGGCGGCCAATTGAGTGGTTAAAAAGCACTGATGACGATAGCATTTGGGATGAGCGGGAGAATCCACTGAGCAACAATTATCCATTTTTAAGCAATGGTTGCCCGTAATATCGCCTTTTAAAATGTGCCTTTCCGGAATACCATGATAACTGAACAAAACATGGTCAAAATCTTGTGCTAAATACGGCTCAATACTGGCGCAAAAGGCGCGTAAATAATCCGGGTTTTTATAAAAAGGCTCAATGACACTTAATTTAAAAGGGTATTTTTTTTCTTGATGCACTTTTTGGGCGTATTCCACTGCCGTTTCGTAGCTGGACATCGCATAATGGGGGTACAAAGGCACAAGCGTCACTTCTTTTAAATCAGGGTTTTTGGCAGTCAACTCCTCGAAAGCGGCTTCTGGTGAAGGGTTCCCATAGCGCATGGCAATCGAAACCGGTTCATCCACGCGGGCTTGTAAGGCACTTTGCAATTGTTGAGTCAATACAATTAACGGCGAACCTTCATCTGTCCAAACAGAGCGATAAGCTGCGGCGGATTTAGGTGCCCGCAACGGTGAAATAATGCCTCTTACCAGTAGCAAACGCAACAGATAAGGTTTGTCAATCACCTTTTCATCCATCAAAAACTCGTTCAAATAACGGCGCACATCTTTAACCTCCGTAGAGTCAGGCGAGCCCAAATTCATCAAAACTACCCCTTTTGTCATTTTTTCTCTTTTTTAAAACCTAAAAGCCCGCAAAAAACCGTAAGAAAATTGTATTTTTAACATTATCCGAGGTCATTTGTTTGTCAATTTTTTTAATATTTTTTTTTGACAATGATATGACTTGTCTATTCCCTGTATCTCATTTCAGGCATATTACCTTTACCGCCTGATATTAATTGAAAAGGTATTGTGGTTTTATGAAAAATGATGTGATAAGAATCGGTACACGTAAAAGCCCGCTCGCTGTCTGGCAAGCTGAACTCGTTCAGAAGACGTTAATGCAACTTGGTTATGCAACCGAGTTGGTGCTGATTAAAAGTGAAGGCGATGTAGATTTGCTGACGCCCCTTTATGAAATGGGTATTCAGGGGATTTTTACAAAAGCCGCTGATACTGCTTTGTTGAATCATCAAATTGATATAGCGGTGCATTCCTTGAAAGATGTTCCGACTATGATGGCATCCGGTATTATCACAGCCGCGGTTTTGAAGCGGGATTCTCCTTTGGATATTTTAGTGGTTAAAAATAATGCGAATTTTTTAGACAACCCATTAGCCGAAGCGGTGATTGCCACGGGTAGTATTCGGCGTAAAGCCCAATGGCTACATCGTTTTCCAAATCATACGATTGAAAATTTGAGAGGTAATGTGAATACTCGACTTCAAAAATTACAGGACAATGCTTGGGATGGAGCCATTTTCGCCGCCGCCGGATTAGAACGTATTCACCTCAGACCCGAAAACAGTATTGACTTGGATTGGATGCTACCGACACCCGGTCAAGGCACTATAACGGTGGTATGTCGAGAAGCAGACGCTTGGCTTGTAGAGGCTTGCCAATCTCTGAATGACCCGATGACCGCTCTGTGCACTCAGATAGAACGCGATTTTTTGCGGGCTTTGATGGGTGGGTGCTCGACGCCCATAGCTGCTTTGGCGGTTTTAGAGGGGGACATTATTGTGCTGAAAGGCAACGTATGCAGTCAGGATGGTTCTGAAAAAATAGATATCCAAATGAGTCAAACCATTGGATTTGCTCACGATTTAGGGGTAAAAGCAGCTGATAGTATTCTGTCAAAAGGAGCAGATAGGTTAATTACAATCTTAAAAAACAGTCATTAAAATACATAAAAATGTTGAAAAACGATCTTTTACTGAGAGCCTTAAAAGGCGAACACATGGAACGACCTCCAGTGTGGATGATGCGCCAAGCCGGGCGTTATTTGCCGGATTATAGAGTTTTACGGGCTAAATATGGCTTTTTTGAGCGGTGTCAAACCCCTGAATTGGTGAGTGAAATCACTATTCAGCCCGTTGAACAGGTGGGTGTGGATGCGGCGATTATTTTCAGTGACATCCTTGTGGTGCCGCAGGCAATGGGCATGGAAGTTCAGTTAGTAGAAAGTGTGGGACCCATTTTACCGGATCCGATTAAAAATATTTCGGATGTGTATAAGTTAGTTGTGCCCGATGTGAATGATAGATTATCGTATGTATTTGAAGGTTTGAAATTGACTAAAAAAGAACTGGACGAACGGGTGCCACTTATTGGTTTTGCGGGTGCGCCTTGGACGTTGTTGTGTTATATGGTGCAAGGCAAAGGCTCTAAGACTTTTGATGGTGCGAAGGCTTTTTGCTTCACACAACCCGAAGCAGCTCATCATTTATTACAAATGTTAACCGATACGACCATTGCATACCTCAAAGAGCAAGTTAAAGCGGGGGCGGATGTGGTGCAAATATTCGACTCTTGGGGTGGACTTTTGAGTCCGGCTGATTTTGAAGTTTTTTCCTTGCGGTATATCCGTCAAATTGTGAAAGCACTTAAAGATGTGTGTCCTACCATCGTTTTTGCCAAAGGTGCGTGGTTTGCCCTTGAAGAAATGAGCCAAACGGGTGCGAGCGGATTGGGAATTGATTGGTGTATCACGCCCGAAAAAGCGCGCGCTTGCGTAGGTCAAGACGTCACTTTGCAAGGCAATTTTGACCCTGCCAAACTCTTAGCCCCGATTCCGGAAATCCGTAAAGCAGTGCATGAGATGATTGATGCGTTTGGCACTACCCGCTATATTGCCAATTTAGGACACGGCATTTTACCGAATATTCCCGTTGACAATGCTCGGGCTTTCGTTGATGCTGTCAAAGAATATGCTTTAGAACCCGCTGTTTAATAGAAAAAAATCAGTTATACTGAGGGGGGGGGAATTTTGTATAAGTTTATCATTTTATGGAAATTAATAACGCTTTTGTAGAGTTTATTCATCAATTACAAGATAAAATTTGTGCTCAACTGGAGAGTATTGATGGGAAAGCTCACTTTGAGGAAGATGCTTGGCACCGGGAAGGCGGTGGTGGCGGTAAAACGCGCATTATCCGCAATGGGGAGGTTTTTGAAAAAGGGGGAGTGAACACATCTGCTGTACACGGCATCCTCCCTGAAACCATGGCAAAACACTTTGGGGTAAAAGAATCCCAATTTTTTGCGTGCGGCATTTCATTGGTTATTCATCCGATTAATCCGATGGTGCCGACGGTACACGCCAATTATCGGTATTTTGAATTGTACAATGAAACGGGAGAAAAAATTGACAGTTGGTTTGGCGGAGGAGCAGATTTGACGCCTTATTATCTTTGGGAAGAAGACGGTGTGCATTTTCACCAAACCCATAAAAAGGCGTGTGATAGATTCGGGGAGGATTTATACCCTCAATTTAAGCAGCAGTGCGATGATTATTTCAGAAACACACATCGCAACAATGAAGCGCGGGGCATCGGCGGCATTTTTTACGATTATATGCGCCCAAGCGATGAAATGCCGGCAACACGACTTTTAGAATTGGCTCAGGCTTGTGGTCAAGCATTTATTGATGCTTATATGCCGCTCGTTGAAAAGCGTAAAAATGAACCTTATACAGTTGAAAATCAACATTGGCAAGGTATCCGCAGGGGTCGTTACGTAGAGTTTAATTTAATCCATGACCGAGGAACGCTTTTTGGTTTGCGGACAAACGGTCGGATTGAGTCCATTTTGATGAGTTTACCGGCGGTGGCGCGTTGGGATTATGATTTTTATCCAAAACCCGACTCCAGAGAAGCACAACTTTTAGACTGTTTGAAACCCAGAGACTGGGCGGGTTTAATAATGAATGATAAATTATAAATTTTTTACATAATTAGGCATAACAATATTCATCATTCATCATTTCTAATTCATCATTAAAAAAAATGTATTTATACGTCAAAGCCTTACATATTATTTTCATTGTCACGTGGTTCAGTGGTATTTTCTACATTGTCAGGCTGTTTGTTTATCACGCGGAGGCGAATGAAAAAAGTGAACCCGAACGCCGCATATTGAGTGAACAATATCGTTTGATGATTAAGCGATTATGGCTGGGCATCACTTATCCGTCGGCAATTCTCACGCTGATATTTGGCATGTGGATGTGGCATTTGTTAGGTTCAACGCCGGACTGGTTAATGATTAAATTAGGTTTTGTTGCGGGGTTATATGCATATCATTTTTCGTTGGATGGAATCTACAAACAGCAAATGAAAGGCATATTCAAATATTCGTCTCAACAGTTACGCATTTGGAACGAAGTGGCGACTATTTTTTTAGTTTCTATTGTGATGTTGGTGGTCGTGAAAGAAAATATGAGTTTTGTATGGGGTTTACTGGGGCTGTTTTTATTCATTATCATCCTGATGAGTGCTATAAAATTGTACAAAATCAGCCGTCAGAGCTCAAAGAATTAAGATAAAAATCAATTAATTATATCAAACATTCCTTATCATGTTAACAGAAGCTGAAACCGTGACCTTCAAATCAGGATACGAAGATTTTCTCTCCGAGAAATTATTGTCTTTAAAAGAACAAGGCAATTATCGTTATTTTTTACCGCTTCAAAAATCAGTGAAAACTCAGCCGGCATTTAGCCAATATACTGAGGGGTGTAATCCCGAGACCTCGGGGGGGGTAAAAACAGTGGTTAACTGGACAAGTAATGATTATTTGGGAATGAGTGTAGATGAAGATGTAATTGAGGCTTTTGTTAAAACGGCGCAACAAGATGGCGTAGGCAGCGGCGGTACGCGCAATATATCCGGCACGACTGTTCGGCATCGGGAATTAGAGCAAACCATTGCCGATTTGCACCAAAAATCGGAATCTTTACTCTTTACCAGCGCTTATGTGGCTAATTCAACAGCCATTTCAATCTTAGGCAGGGCTTTTCCGAATACCCTTATTTTTTCAGATGAAGAGAATCACGCGTCTATGATTGAGGGTATTAAGTTGAGTCGCTGTGAAAAACGCATATTTAAGCACAACGATTTGGCTCATTTGGAAACCTTGTTGAAAGCAACGGATATCAAACGACCCAAGATAATCCTGTTTGAATCAGTTTACTCTATGTCTGGCACCATTGCGCCCATCAAAGAAATATGCGTTTTAGCCAAAAAATATAATGCCATGACCTATTTGGATGAAGTGCACGGTGTGGGGATGTACGGTAATAATGGCGAAGGAGTCGCTGGAGCGCAAAACTGCGCTCAAATGGTGGATGTTATCAACGGCACATTAGCGAAAGCGTTTGGTTGCATTGGCGGATATATTGCATCCAGCGATACTATTGTGGATTATATCCGCAGCTTCGGGGAAGGATTTATTTTTACCACATCTTTGCCCCCGGCTGTGTGTGCCGCGGCTACAGCAAGCATTATAAAAGTGAAAAATAGTCCTGAATGGCGCCAACATTTTCATAAAAATGTGGGGATATTGAGGGGTGCATTCCAAGAAAAAGGAATTGTATTTGAAGACAATTCGTCACATATTACCCGTATCATTATGGGTGACCCTAAGAAAACCAAGGAGGTGACCGATAGACTTTTCGGCGAATTTGGCATTTATTTACAGCCGATTAACTTTCCGACTGTGCCAAAGGGAAGAGAGGGTTTAAGGATTGTGGTTACAGCAAGACATACGTTGGAATATATTGAAAACTTGGCGAACGCCTTGAAAATTGTTTTATGAAAGAAAAGTGGCGTGGTGTAATAAGTTTTTTATATATTCTGTTTTTAATTCAATCTAACAAGGGTTTTGAACCCTGATTAGGTTATTCCCGAAAATTTGGAACTAATTTGGGAACATTTTTCTTTAAAATGGACTTTCGACCTTTTTACACAAGCCTTCACGAATATTTTACTTCAAAAGTAGTTTGTGATTTAAAAAATTAAAGGCTTTACTCTAAATTTTTAGCAAAAAAATCCCGATAAAACACCATCAGTCCTTTAAGCTCCCGAACATTCCAATCGGTCATAAATGAAGGTTTTTCGGCTATGCGCAATTTCTGTTCGGTTTTTTCGGCATCTAAAAAACGTAAATCTCGGTTTTTTTTGTTTTTATAAACGCCGCACGTATATACCGGAGTGGGTTTAACCTCAGTTAATATCGTTTTTATGGTGTTCTTACTGAAATCTATCCCTTTCGAAATGGTTAATTTTAAATAAACCGACAAATGACACCAATTAAAAATATCGTAGGCGACAAAATCGCCAAATGAAAAAATCACAAAGCCCCGCTTTGCTTCGCCGGTTAAAGGACAATTGAAAGGGTACGCTGCCATCGGTTGAATGTTATGCGCATGACCGCCGAGAATAACATCGGTACCACACTCCGTAAATATTCGTTGGGTATTTGCCACAATATGCGCTCCCGGATAGGCTTGATAGGCATTGCCATAATGTAAACTCAACACCACAAAATCCGCTTTGCGCACCGTTTTAGCGTAAAAAACATCTTTTTTCAATGTCATCAAGTCGATATCCGGCTGATTCACCTCCAAGTGGTTGACCAGATAAGATTTTCCGGCCGGGTTGGTCAACCGGTTCATCGAAAAAGTGTAAGACAGAAACGCTATCCGAATGCCTTTTTGCTCAATGACCGGAAAATCCAAACGCTCTTTTTCGTTGCGCGAAGTGCCCGTGTGGGCAATTTTTTTTTGGTATAAAAAGGCAATGGTATTTTTCAACCCTTCTTCACCCATATCGAGAGAGTGGTTGTTGGCAGTGCTCAACACATCAAATTGCCAATTTTTATGTGCTCTTTCAGATTCAAGAGAAGGATTCTGTCCAGAGGACTCCCTTCGTCCGTAAGGGCTCCCTCGGAGGAGAGGGGGGGGCTTGATAGGATTAAAAATATCAAACATGGCTTCATCGCCGTTAAAATGCATATCATTGAGCATCACTTCGGGCACCAGCGATGCCGGTTTAGACGTATCAATCGGGGTTTCGAGATTGGCAAAACGAATATCGGCATCAAAAAAATCATCGCCAATATCATCCCACAGATGGGGACAAAAATCGGGTTGTATCCATTCATAAGGCATCAAATCGCCCGCAGCAGTCATCGTTACGCTATTTATCTCTTTAAAATCATCCGGTTTTGAAAAAACAGGTGGGTATTTTTTGAAAAAATCCACCACAGCACCATCCGCATCATCTTTTACGGGCGATTTGAAATAGTATTTATAAGCAAAAAAAAGAAGGTCTTTTGTGGTATAATGCCTCGGGTCGTCATGGAAATACTGAGGGGCGGTCTGCCAGCGGCGTCCGTGGGTCAAATGCACTGTACGGAGCAACGCTCGCAAGGCAATAACGAGTGCTTTTCCCTTGCGGGTGTAGGCAGTGACGGCAGGCAATTTGTAAGGCATTTTTACAGGAATTTAAAAATCGCTACAAAAATGAAAAAAGCGTCTTGAAACTCAGTGTTCAAGACGCTTTTATTTTTTACCTATCGTTTATTATTTCCCTTCCAAAGCTATTTCCAAAACCTCAGTCATTCTATCCACGTAACGGAAAGTGATGCCTTCAATATACGTTTCATTGATTTCTTCCACGTCTTTTTTATTTTCG
Organism: Saprospiraceae bacterium; assembly: GCA_031424115.1. Lineage (GTDB taxonomy): Bacteria > Bacteroidota > Bacteroidia > Chitinophagales > Saprospiraceae > JAAFJT01. Next base: position 10,737 of record JANPGW010000248.1, read on the forward strand.
CGGCACAGGATGATTTCTTTACAACCGGCTCTCTTGGCAGCCAATATTTTTTCCTTAATCCCACCTACCGGTAGCACTTTACCACGAAGCGTAATTTCACCGGTCATCGCAAGATAGGGCTTGATTGGTTGCTTTTTGAAAGCGGAAGCTAAAGCTGACATCATAGTAATGCCCGCCGAAGGTCCATCTTTCGGAATAGCTCCTTCCGGCACGTGTACATGTATATCATTTTCCTCGAAGACCGAATGCGGCAAATTCAACTCTTCGGCATGAGATTTCAGGAAAGTAAGTGCCGTAGTAGCAGACTCTTTCATGACTGCACCCAAGTTGCCCGTTAACGTTAAGCCTCCTTTTCCTCTTGACAGCGAACTTTCGATAAAAAGAATGTCTCCGCCTACCGAAGTCCAAGCCAAACCGATAGCCACACCCGGAATTTGCTCTTTTTCGTAAAAATCATTGCTGAACCGAGCTGGTCCCAACATGCTTTTCAATTCATCTTCTTTAACTGTGGGCGAATATTTTTCATTCATCGCCACTTTTTTGGCAATATGCCGCATCACACCTGCCAAACGACGATCCAACGAACGCACACCGGATTCGCGAGTATATTTTTCAATAATCGATGAAATGACCGCTTCCGATAATTTTACGTCTTTTGCTTTCAAACCATGGGCTTTGCGTTGCTCCGGGATAAGATGTTGTTTGGCGATTTCAATTTTCTCTTCTACCGAATAGCCACTCAAACGAATGATTTCCATCCGATCGAGCAAAGCAGGTTGAATGGTTTCCAGTGAATTGGCGGTTGCGATAAAAAGCACTTTGCTTAAATCGTATTCTAACTCCAAATAATTGTCATAAAAAGTCGAATTCTGTTCGGGGTCAAGTACTTCAAGCAAAGCCGACGAAGGGTCACCTCTGAAGCTTGTACCGACTTTATCTATCTCATCCAAAATAAAAACCGGATTGGTAGAACCGACTTTTTTCATGCTTTGAATAATTCGACCCGGCATAGCACCGATATACGTCTTGCGGTGACCTCTGATTTCAGCTTCATCATGCAAACCACCGAGCGACATTCGAATAAATTTTCTGTCCAACGCATTCGCTACTGATTTGCCCAATGAGGTTTTACCGACCCCCGGAGGACCCACAAGCAACAAAATCGGCGCTTTCATATCACCCTTTAGTTTCAAAACGGCTAAGTGTTCCAGTATGCGTTCTTTGATATCATCTAAGCCGTAATGATCGGCATCCAATACTTTTTTGACTTTTTTAAGGTCGAAATTATCCTTAGTGTATTCCTCCCACGGCAAATCGAGCAAAGTTTCCAGATAATTGAGCAAAATGGAATACTCCGCCATCTGAGGCACCATGCGCCGCAATTTTGCCAATTCTTTTTCAAATTGTGCTGCTACGGGTTTAGACCATTTTTTGTTTTTCGCTTTTTCAGCCAGCCTTGCCACTTCTTCTTCTTGGGGGTTGCCACCCAATTCTTCTTGAATGGTGCGCAACTGTTGATTCAAGAAATAATCGCGCTGCTGTTTGTCCATTTCAGAACGCACTTTTTGCTCAATTTCCCCTTTGAGTTGCAATATCTGCAATTCACCATCCATGTGTTGAAGAATAGCTTCTGCTTTTTCCGGAAGGGAATCCATTTCGAGAATATGCTGCTTAGCGTGCAGTTTTAAATTCATATTCGACGCAATAAAATTGAGCAGAAAAACATCATTTGAGATATTTTTCAACATCACTTGCGCTTCGTTCGGAATTTGCGGAGAAAGGTCAACAATTTCTCTGGCTTTATCTCTGATGGTTTCAATGAGTGCTTCAAACTCTAACTTATTGGTAGGGTCAATATATTCTTTGGTGCGGGTGTCGCCTTGCAAAAAAGGTTCATCGGTCACCATTTCAATCAATTCAATCCGCTTACGTCCTTGTAAAATGACGGTGGTTGAGCCATCCGGCATTTTCAACAAACGTAGGATTCGGGCAATAGTGCCGATTCTATGAAGATTATCAATAGAAATATCGTCTGAATTGCTGTCTTTTTGAGACAGAACACCCAATACTTTATTGGTATCGTAAGCTTTTTGGACGGCTTTTATGGATTTTTCTCTACCCACTGTGATAGGAATCACAACCCCCGGAAAGAGAACAGTATTTTTTAGGGGCAGAATGGGTAAAATTTCAGGGAACTGTTCGTTTTTCTGAGTTTCGTCTTCTTCATCAATTGACATCATAGGCATAAACTCAGCGTCATCATCCATGGGAGCCATTCGCGCATAATCTTCGAAAATATCTTGCATTTCTTTTTTTTAAATTAAATTGATTTAAATACGAATTGAGGTGCTCTTAATCCGAAACTCACCTGTTAAAGCTTGCCGTCACCTATTTTAAATACGTAATTTCTAATGGAAGGGTAAAAATATAAATATAATGGCAATTTTTTTAAGATATAATCAAATGTCACCTTGTCAGTTTGCACTTTTAACTCCAACATATTTACGCAATTCTAATTAAGGCAAGTTTTATACCATAGCCTTTTATGTGACAAAAAGGCAGATAT
>JANPGW010000249.1:0-21920 GCA_031424115.1 Saprospiraceae bacterium
ATTCGTTATTCGTTAATCGTTATTCGTTATTCGTTACTTGGGATTCGATAGCGAATAACGGTTAACGAATCCCGAATAACGAATAACAAACAAATGAACATTTTAATCTTAAAAGCGTTTTGACAGGTAACTTCATTTCATCATTCAATTTTTCAAATTATGGCAAGAGCGTCTCAACAGCTGGTTGACACTTTAAGAAAAACCGTCAATCGAATTCTTGAAAGCAAAGACTACCAATGGGGTCACATGGGTGCGTGCAATTGCGGGCATTTGGCACAAGAAATCACTATGAAAACGAAAGCAGAAATCCACCGCCGAGCCATGTACGGTATCGGAGATTGGAACGACCAACTCAACGATTATTGCCCAACCAGCGGCTTGCCATTTGATGATGTGGTAGCTGAAATGATGGATTTTGGCTTTGACATTGACGATTTAAAGCACCTTGAAAAACTTTCCGATAAACGCATCCTTGACCGCCTACCTTTCCCAACTGTTTTGAAACACAACGTCAAAGAAGATGTGGCTGTTTACATCACGATTTGGGCAGATATGGTGGAAGAACAATTGGTGAATCAGCAGAAACGCAGGGACAAACTTAACAAAAGTGTATTCGCTTGATGTGTTTTTACGCAACAACTGGATATTTGAAAGTTGAAATTAAATTGATTCGTTTCCCGGTCGTTTGCGAACGACGAGCAGCCTCAATAATTTCCAAGACATGCAAAGCATGCTCGGCGGCTATAAGTGGCTCTGTCAACATTACCATGCTTTCAGCGATGACCGATGCACCTTGCTCCCAAACATACGTGCCGGCATCTTTGGCGTATCTTTGACCTTGAGGATTGTCGTAGGTTGCTAAATCAACGCCAAACGGTGCCCAATCGTAACCCACAAGGCTCATTGTGCCATGAGTTCCCCAAATACTGATAGTCGGACGCTGTTGTCCATGACCTTCGTGTCCATAAGGGTCAAAATAGTTAAAGCCACATTGAACATGAGATAAAATCCCTTTGCCATGATCCATAATCACCATGGCATTATCTTCCGCAAAGACAGGTATTTCGCCTTTATTGTCTACCTTTCGAGTAGGTGTGACAATACTCGTCATCGCTGTCACCGATTTAGCGGGGCCTAACAAACCTGTCAATGTTGCCAAATTATAAACACCCAAATCAGGTAAACTACCGCCCCCTTTTTCATAAAAAAAAGCAGACCAAGTAGGGCCTAAATGCCCATAATGTGCATGAGCAGAAGACACTTTCCCGAGTTTCCCCGCGTTTATAGCTTGCGCCATAAAAGCGAATTGAGGGCTGTTGACCACAGCCGGAGCGCCCCAAATCCGAAGCCCTTTACTTTTGGCAAGATTCAGCAGCGCTACCCCTTCTTTATAAGTATTCGCCATGGGTTTTTCACTCCAGACATGCTTTCCTGCCGTCAAAGCTATTTTATTTAAGCGTCCATGCTCTTGCATATCGGTTGTGTTGATAAGCAAATCGAAGGGAGCTCCCGCCATCATCCGGTCAATATGCGGATAATGATTAGGAATTTTAAATTTCTTAGCTTGATTTAGGGCTCTTTCCGGAATAATATCGCAGACACTGACCAACTCGACAAAGGGACATTTTGATAAATGCGGCAAATACATATTCGAAACACTACCGCAGCCTATCAATCCAATTCGAATTTTATGTTCAATGTTTTCAGTAGGTATATAAGGTGCAATCATGGCTGCTACCCCGAGCATACCAAAACGATGGATGAATTCTTTGCGATTCATTGTTAAGGTTAATTTTATTTGAGATAAGGGTTCAAATATAGAAAGATTTTCAGACAATGATTAATTTTATATACCCTTCAGTATCCATCTAAAAAAAAAGATAATAGAAGATTTAAATAGTTCCTCTTAAATTCATCGCTGTTAGATATGAGTCATCCCAAATTTATGATGAGTTTAAAAAAAACTCGCAATTCGTGAAGCCACATATTATCTTTGCGCTTAAAAAAAATAAATGATGATTTTTCGACGTAACAACCTCAATATCGGCATCGGCTTAGGCATGCTTTTTCCAATGGCCGTTTTCGGCATTTTGTTCGGTCTTGCTCAATTAGCTTCTATTCCGCTCAAAGTGCGAACCATGGCGCTCATAGCTATTTGTGCTAATATATTCGTGACGACCCAATTCCGAAAAAACCGTGCAAGCGAGTCTATGCGCGGTTCGGTTTTAGCAACGGTGGGGTTGAGTATTATTTGGGCAATTTGGTTCTGGCAAGAAATTTATGATGAGTTGCAAAGTAGTTAATTAGGTTACATCAATACACCGATACAATTTCAGATTCAATGGATGATATTCTATTTTATTTTAGCTCACCTGCCAATTTAATCAATAATATGTACGTGGCAGACCGCATTCCCCTCAGGATATGGGAGGAAATGTTGGCGGAAGGGTGGCGTCATAATGGCAAAATAATATTCAGAACGAGCCATGATTATGACGATAAAGACAATCTGAACTATGTATTGCCGCTGCGTTTTCGCTTAAAAAATTTTAGTTTTAGTAAAAGTCAGCGCAAAATTTTTAATAAAAATCAAGATTTGACGTATATTTTTCAACCCCTCAATATTGACGACGCAAAGCACGAACTCTTTTATCAGCATATCGAAAGGTTCCGTTTTAACAAACCTTATTCCATTTTCAATTTTGTTACGGACGAACCGAATCGACCTTTCAAAACCTGGGAATTATGTGTTTATAAGCACGATAAATTGATAGCTTGTAGCTTTATCGATATTACAAAACATTCATTATCAAGTACTTATGCCATGTTTGACCTAAATGAATCTAAAAGAAGTTTGGGTATTTTCACGATGGTTTTAGAAATCAAATATGCCATTGAGAAGAAAAAAAAATTCTTTTATCCAGGCTATGCGTATGATAAACCCTCTTTTTATGACTACAAAAAAAAGTTTGACAATACCGAATTTTTCGATTGGCAAAGCCGACTTTGGCTGCCGCTTGAACTTGCCCCGCAAGTTGAGGATTTGAATAAATCCAAAATTATTTTATAATTTTAGGTTTGTTTTATACTCTTATAAATCTCAAATAAACGCTCACAACAGAAATGCAATCAGATATTAACGAATATTTAGATAGAAACGAAATGTCTTTACTCGATTGGGAAGCACTGCTCGAATCGGGTTGGGATCGCGTAGGTAGTTTCTTTTTTCATCGGCGTTTTGATGTCTTTCGCACCATGTTCGAAGATGCTTTTATTACCTATCAACTGATGCCTTTGCGCTATAATCTCAATGATTTTATCTTCACCAAAAGTCAACGGATTATCCAAAAGCGCAATGCCGATTTGACGCGCGTTTACCGACCGGCTTTTATTGATGATGAAAAGATGCAACTTTTTGATGATTGGTATCTCACAAGATTCTATACTGAGGGGTCTATTTTTACGTGGGTTTCGGGTACTGAAATGCCCTTTCCGACGCATGAAGTCTGTATTTACAAGTATGATAAACTCATAGCGTGCAGTTTTTTTGACGTTACACCAACGGCTCAATACAGCACTTTGGGTATGTATGACCCTAATGAAAAACACCGAAGTTTGGGAACGTATTCGCTGATTTCGGAGATTGAACATGGGATTGCCCAACAAAAAAAATATCATTATCCGGGTCATGCCTACTACCAAAATTCCATGTACGATTACAAAAAACGGTTCAATAATATGGAGTGTTTTGATTGGGACATTTCAAATTGGGCAGCACTCTCAAGATTGATTAAATGAAATATTACATCATAGCCGGTGAAGCATCCGGCGATTTGCATGGCTCAAACTTAATAAAATCCCTTTATCTGTTTGATAATCAAGCCGTTATACACGCTTGGGGCGGAGAATTGATGCAATCAGTGGGGGCAACTTTGAGAAAACATTACCGAGATTTGGCATTCATGGGTTTCATAGAAGTCGTCAAAAACCTGAGCACTATCCTGAAAAATATCCGCTTTTGCAAGCAAGATATATTGGCATTTCAACCGGATGTTGTCATTTTTATTGATTATCCGGGTTTCAATCTTCGGATTGCCAAATGGGCAAAGCAGCAAAACATTCGCACTTTTTATTATATCTCACCCCAAATCTGGGCTTGGCATACGTCGCGGGTGCACGGCATAAAAGCCACGGTTGACAAGATGTTTTGCATCCTGCCATTTGAAAAAGATTTTTATCAAAAATATGATTATGCCGTGGATTATGTCGGGCATCCATTGTTAGACGTGATTGAAAACCGTCCGATAACGCCCCAGTTTAGAGAAAAAAATAACCTGAGCGAAAAGCCTATCATCGCACTGCTACCCGGCAGTCGACATCAAGAAATAAAAACCATTTTGCCCCTTATGCTGTCGGCTGCACCACAATTTGCTGATTATCAATTTGTCATAGCCGCTGCCCCTGCCCAACCGTTGAGTTTTTATAGTGAGGTTTTAAAAAGTGGTATCCATACTTTTTTACCTGAAAACATCAAAATCATAGAAGGTCAGACTTATGATTTATTGCAACATGCCACCGCTGCGTTGGTAAAATCCGGCACGTCTACCCTCGAAACGGCGCTTTTCGGCGTTCCGCAGGTGGTTTGCTACAAAGGCAGTCCCATTTCCTACGCAATAGCCAAACGGGTAATCACAGTGAAATATATTTCATTGGTTAATTTGATTGCGGATAAAGTTATTGTGAAAGAGCTCATCCAATCCGAATTAACCACTGATAACATCGTCTTAGAACTGAGAAATGCCCTTGATAATCAAGCAGTTATCAAAAAAGAATACACCCTACTGAGGGCTATGCTCGGTAACGCCGGCGCAAGTGAAAGAGCCGCAAAATTGATGGTGGGGTATCTGAGTGATTGAGAAATTGTGTTATCAATTAAATGACAATAATGCCATAAGTTGCTATCTTCGCCCCATGAAAAGTAACGATATCTCTCCTAATATACTCTTAAATTTAGGTTTTACGGCATTGAATACCATGCAAGAAGAAGCTTTCATGGCTATTCAAAACGAACCCAATGTAGTGTTATTAGCCCCCACAGGTTCCGGTAAAACTGTGGCTTTTTTATTGCCAGTTCTCACCCAATTGAATGCGGAACAATCGGGCGTACAATGTTTAATACTTACCCCTTCGCGCGAATTGGCGATTCAAATCGAGTCGGTTTGGAAGAAAATGGTAACTGGTTTTAAAGTTAATACCTGTTATGGCGGACACTCCATGCAAACAGAAATTCAAAGTCTGAGCGAACCCCCTGCCCTACTCATCGGTACACCCGGAAGGATTTTTGACCACCTGACCCGCCGCTCTCTTGACCTAAAAAACATCAAAACATTGGTGTTAGATGAATTTGATAAGTCTCTTACAATGGGTTTTCAGGAACAAATGGCATTCATCATTGAGCGATTGAAACATCTAAAAAGAAGAGTTTTGGTCTCGGCTACTTCCAAAATAGTCATTCCCGATTTCACGGGCATCAAAGAACCCAAAGTGTTGGATTTTACGGAAACGGAAGATAAAACCACCGACGGATTGACCATCAAAAGTGTCATTTCTACCACTAAAGATAAAATTGACCGCCTGTTTGAGTTGTTATGTTATTTGGGTTCTGAACCGACTATTATCTTTTGCAATCATCGGGAAGCCGTTGAGCGCACCGCGGATTTATTGAATGAAAAAGGCATTGAAGCCGGTTTTTTTCATGGCGGCATGGAACAAGCTGACCGCGAAAAAACATTGTTGCAGTTCAGAAACGGCAGCGTTGTCTTCTTGGTGGCATCCGATTTGGCGGCGCGGGGTTTGGATATTCCGGAAGTCAAACACGTTATTCACTATCAATTGCCTTTCAAAAAAGAAGATTTTGTGCACCGCAACGGGCGCACGGCTCGCATGTATGCCGAAGGCACAGCGTATTTGATGTTGCATGAAAATGAAAATGTGCCGCCCTACATCACCCCCACACCGGCGATATTGGATGTGCCCCAAAATGGTACTGTTCCCAAACCTTCGGAATGGGTCACACTGTACATCAGTGGCGGCAAAAAAGATAAATTGAGCAAAATGGACATTGCCGGATTTTTCATCAAAAAAGGCAATGTAGAGCGCGATGACCTCGGATTAATCACCATCATGGACTTTATGTCGTTTGTAGCGGTCAAAAAAAACAAGGCGAGGAAGCTTCTACTGTTAAGCCAAAATGAGAAAATGAAGGGGGCGAAGTATAAGATTAGTTACGCGAATGGGTAGTTTTCACACGAATTACCCTAATTTTCATACGAATTACTCTTAAAAAATTAAGGAAATTCATGTGAAAATTAGGGTAATTCGTGTGAAAAACAATCCTATTTCAAAGTCAAATTAGCTTCTTTGACATCCCAAGAATTCCCACCGATGAAGATTTTATATTTGCCGGATTCCAAAAGTGTTTGACCCGTTTCATCGTAGTAACTGAGTTTAGAAGCGTCAATTGTGAAAGTGACTGTTTTGGACTCCCCGGCTTTTAAGCTGATTTTTTCAAAGCCTTTTAACTCTTTCAAAGGGCGCACGTAAGAACCGACCAAATCGCGGACGTACAATTGAACAATTTCTTCACCTTCTCTATTGCCCGTATTTTTAACCGTGACCGAAGCCGTTACTTTGCCCGTTTTGGTCATTTCAGAAGCACTCAAGGCAAAATTACTGTACTCGAATGTTGTATAACTCAAGCCAAACCCAAACGGATAAAGCGGCGAATTAGGAATGTCACGGTAACGAGATACCCAAAAATCATTGGGTCCTTCATTGCCATCAGTGTGAGGGCGATTGGTATTATAAGCATTGTAATATACCGGAATTTGACCCACCGCATACGGAAAACTCATGACGGTTTTAGCCGATGGATTGAAATCACCAAATAAAATATCAGCGGCTGCCGAGCCTTGTTTGGTACCAGCTAACCACGCATACAGAATAGAAGGAGCGAGTTTTTGAACTTCTGTTAAAATCATCGGGCGACCGGCGTGAACCAACACCACCACCGTTTTACCCGACGCTTTGAGCGTACGCAACATGTCCATTTGACCCGGCGACGGGTTAATATCCGCCAAACTGCGTGCCTCTCCCGCGATTTTACCGGTTATGCCAATAACTGCTATCACAACCTCTGCTTGAGCTGCTTTGGTTTGGAGTTCTGATAATAAATCCTCTGATGATTTACCTTCCAAATTATACCCTTGAGCATATTGAACAGTAGCATTCGGTAATTTTTCGGTGATGCCTTCTCGGTAGGTTGTTACATCTTTAAAATCCCCTTGAGCGCACCAAAAGTCGAGCGCATCTTCTTTGCTATCGGCGAACAAACCGGCAACCAACACATTTTTGATGTTCTTACTGAGGGGTAGCACATTGCCGTCATTTTTCAGCAAAACCATGCTTTTACGCGCCGCTTCTTGCGCTATTTGCAAGTGTTCGGGCGCCATTACAGTCGCTTTTTCGCGGGCTTCATCTTGAAATTTATAAGGGTCTTCAAACAAACCCAATTTGAATTTCCAATACAATATTTTACTCACTGCTTCGTCCACTACTGCCATGGGCACTTTCCCTTCTTTAACCAGTTGGGGCAAGTTCTCAATCACTACTTTCGATTCCATATCCATGTGAGAGCCGGCCATGAGTGCCTTTAGTGCTGCATCTTTAGCATCTTCGGCATAACCATGGGGGATTAACTCGCCAAATGAGCCCCAATCTGAGACTAAAAAGCCTTTAAAACCCCACTTATTTTTCAAAACATTTTTTATTAAATATTTATTGGCACTCGCCGGAACACCGTCGATAATGTTGAAACTATTCATGACGGTAGCCGCCCCTGCTTGAACTGCCGCTTTGTAAGGCGGTAAATAATAATTCCACAAGGCATAACGGGACATATCCACCGTATTGTATTCACGTCCACCCTCCGGCGCACCATACGCCGCAAAGTGTTTCACACAAGCCAATACGTGTTGATTATCAAAATTACCTTGAAATCCTTTAACTCTTGCGGCTGAAATAACACCGCCCAGATATGGGTCTTCACCATTGCCTTCCATGGTGCGTCCCCAACGAGGTTCGCGGGTAACGTCCATCATGGGGGCAAAAGTCCAATGAAGACCAGCCGAAGAGGCTTCTTTAGCGGCAATCGAAGCCGTTTTTTCAGCACCCGCCGGATCCCACGAACAAGCCTCTGCTATTGGAATGGGGAAAATAGTTTTATATCCGTGAATGACATCATAAGCAAAAAGTATGGGAATGCCCAAACGGGTCTGTTCAATGGCTATTTTCTGCACCGCTTTGGTTTCAGCGACGCCGATGACATTGAGCAAAGAACCGACTTTACCTTCTTTTATCATCGCCACTTTGCCTTGTTGTCCGGGGTCATTTGCTGCTTGGGGTCCCGTCAAGACACCACCATTGAGTTGGTTTAGTTGACCTGCTTTTTCGACAATTGTCATGCGTTTGACAAGGTCAGTCACACGAGTTTCTATCGGTAAATTTGCATTTTTATAAGGTGCTTTTTGGGCATTGGTAATGACACCCATCAAGAGAAAAGTAGCGAGGAAGAATGATTTTTTACATAATATCCGATACATATTGTTTGTTGATTTAAAATAGAAATGAATGATAATAACGATGCAACATACAAATATTACGATGATTGCCGTATATAACCAACATTTTTATTTTAAACTGTTTGATGGCTCACCTTTATAAGGAGCGTCCGCTTGCCCACACTGTTGCAGCCGTTGCAATTTGATATTCGCTCAGAAGTTTGACCAACTTCAATTGGGCTTCGATGTATTTGTTCTCACGGCTATTGATGAGGAAAAACGAGCTTTCACCCAATTCAAAACGGGTATTTTCTAACGATAAGAGTTGTTGATAATTTTGCACCGTTGCTCGATACAATGCTATTTGATTTTGTAAATTGTCCGCTTCATTAAAGAATTGTTGCAGTTTGTTTTTCAATTCCAAGGCTTTTTGGTCTCTAAAAAGGCGAGTATTGTCCAACTTGATATTGGCTAATTGCATGTCGCCCCGCTCAGCGCGAAACAGGGTTGAACTGCTGAACGTTATGCCCCATTTATAATTATCGGTGAAAACATTGCTCCAATTGAAACCATTCCCCAAAAAATTATAATTCAAGTACAACTTGGGTTTGAGTTTTTCCCGCTTGAGTTTTCTGTCAATTTCCAGTTGGTTGAGCTTGAATTCATACCCCCTCAGTATAGGGTGTGTGGTCAAGAGATTTTGGATAATGTTGTCTCGATTATACGCAGGAAGATTCAGAATCGTGTTTTCGAGGTTTTCGGGCTGCCAATTTGCCACATTCGCTAAGGGTTGCGCATTGTTACCCCACAAAAAATTAGCTAATTTCAAAGATGCTTCCTGAAAATCGAGTTGAACGCGGTTGTATTCTACCATGCGGTCTTGCACTTGCGTGAAAGACTCCAAAGTGTCCATCGCCATGCGGTCGCCGAGTTCAAAAGATGTCTTGATGGCATCAAAACGCTCTTGTGCCACCCGCAAAGCATTGTCAAAAATAATTGTTTGTTGATAATAATATGCCCATTTCCAGTAGGTTTGTGCCGCTTCAAAAGCCAAATCGTTGTTGATATTTTCGCTTTCTGCCTTATATAGGTCTTGAGCCTGACGCGCTTTTTGAAGATTCGCCCGCCTTTCGTCAAACATGAGATTTTGCAAAACGGGCACAGAAATACCCACGAGGGCTTGTCCTTGTTTTGGCAATTTATTTTCGGGATTGATAAAAACACCTTGTGCTGTGTTGTAACTGCTTTTTAGTTCTATGCCATACCAAGTCGGCACTTTTACCCCGTATTCGCCAAAAGCATAATAATTTTTGGCATCAAAGTATTTCTGTTCATAATCGCCGTATAGCTTTGGGTCAAAACCGCCTTTGGCTGCCAACATTTCCGCTTGTCCCGCTCGATTGAGTAGAGCCGCTTGTTTCGCCACCGGATGATTTTCTTTCACAATATTTAAAAACGCCGATAATGACACGACCTTTTTGCTCGTTTCCGTTTGGGATTGTGCAATGGTGTTTTTTACACAACAAAATGATAACAACAATATAATTATTGGGCGGGACATATATTTTTTATTTTTACCATATTATCCATATTATTGTTTAATAGGGCTTTGCCCTATCCTGACAGATTGTGCCCTTTCAGGGCTTTTAATCTATTCCCCCGAGTGCTCGGGGTCAATATTCACTTTTCACTTTCCCTTCCTTCTTTTCATTTATATCCGTATAAAAATCGGGGGGAAAACCATTCAATTGTCGCCACAACTCATACCAAATCGGGACAGTCTTCAACAGGGCAAAACCATTGGCTCCCGAGCCGGGGCGCAAAGCTTGGGGCCATTGCGGTTGTGTGGTATCGGGCGCAACGATGAGGCGATATTTCCCTTTCTCATCAGCCACATTGTCAATGGCAAACACCACCCCGCTGTATGTACCGATAGATGCATTGGGCCAGCCCGTGAATGCGAAAGCGGGCCAACCGTCAAAAATAAATCTGACGGGCGAACCAATTTTCACCAATGGCAAATCAATGGGTTTGATGTACATCTCGACGGCCAAATCCATATGTGCCGGCACTGTACTCACAATTGGTTCCCCTTCTTTAACGGTTTCTCCAATACCGACCGTAGTTGCTTTCGTGATATAGCAATCTTGTGGGGCTGTGATGAAATAAAATTGAGACCGCAGCGCATAGTTGCTATATTGGTTTTTCAATTTATTTACATCGCCTTCGGCACCAAATTTATCACTCATAGTGCTTTGTTTATCGCTCTCGGCTTTAGCAATTTTTCCGGCATATTCACTATCCGCACCGCTGAGTTGAAATCTCAGATTGTCCATTTCTTGCAACGACTGTTGGTATTTATTTTCAGAACTTGTCATTTTGGCTTGTAATTCCTGAAATTTGGCGCGTTTATTCTCCACTTCCGTAAGTGATTTCAAGCCTTTTTTGAACAACTCCTCCGTTCGAGCCAATTGTTTTTGTTCATTGTCAAGCGCTATTTTAGCAGCTTGAATATCCCATTTTTCGGCTTCCGCTTTAAGTTTGGTTTGGGCAATTTTATTCGTCAATTGGTCTTTTTTAAACCCTAATTCTTGTTTAAACTGCACAATTTGTTCATCCAAAGCCTGCACTTTAGCGGCATAACTTGTGACTGAACCCGATTTAGCGTTAACTTGCGCTTGGGTGCGCGTAAGCAAATCCGGGTCAAAATATTCGGTTTTTGTTTCCGATAAAAAGACAATTGTATCACCTTTTTTGACCAATTGTCCTTCTCGAACATACCATTTTTCAATCCGCCCAGGTATGGTCGCATGTATGGTTTGTGGGCGTTGGTCAGGCGTCAGGGTTGTGACCTGACCCGTGGCGCGAATGTTTTGTGTCCAAGGCAAAATTAGCGCGATAATGAATAAGATTAAAATCGTCAACAAAAACCTTTTGAAAATAAGATTGGTGTTTGAAAGTGCCACCTTTTCAAACGATTTGTATTTCGAACTATCTACATTTACATTATTGTCTGAAATCAATAGCATCTTTAAAAATTTTACTGTAATGAACACTTTGTTGAATTTCAGGAAAAGTTCCTTCTTCAACAATTTTACCGTCTTTCATAATCAAAATTCTATCACACCGCTCAGCAATCAAAGGGTCATCCGTGACCACGACCAATGTCCAATGTTGGTTTCTATCGGTCAAAATATTGGCAATGCGGATGCGGTCATCATAATTCAGATTAGCCATTAATTCTTCAATTGCTAATAATTGCGGCTTGGTCACAATACTGCGCGCAAGGATAATTTTAGCCACAATATGCCGCGGCAAGGTCTTTCCACCCGGCAACATCATCGTGTCAAAACCATCAGTTAAAGTGCGAATAAAATCCGATAACCCCACCGCATCCACAACTTTAACTATATCTTCAAATCGAATATGGTCATAACCTAAGGAAATATTTTCTCTCAATGTCCCTTTAAAAATGTCTTCTTGGGAAGAAAAATCTCCGATAAAACTCCTCAAACTCCGCTGATTGAGGTTTCGGCGAGGAATACCATTGTACAATATTGACCCTTCAAATTCGTTCAAAAAACAAGAAATAATTTGAACCAAAGTGGTTTTACCCGCACCATTGTAGCCCACTATACACACTTTTTCACCCGCTTGAATATCCAAACTCAATCCGTCCACTGCAGGATGTTGCCTTTTGTCGAAAGAATAACGCACATTTTCAAGGCTTAGGCTAATACCTTTACCCGTATTCACTTCCTTAAAATCAACTCCTCGATCATTATCAAGCGGCAAATCGGCAACACTACCCAATTTATCAAGCGCTGTCAGCACATCATAAACCACTTCCATAGTGCTAATCAATTTTTCAGCCGAATTGATGATTAACAAAACTACCAATTCAGCCGCTATAAATTGACCTAAATTGATTTGATTCGTAATCACTAACCAACTCCCCAAAGACAGTAGAATAAATGTGACTAAGGTTTTGAACGATACAATACTCGCATATTGCATCATTAAAATCCGAAAATGTTGTTGCTTGGCATCAAGATAGTTGCTGACATACTTGTCCGTTTTCCGAAGGGGTAAATCACTCCTGCCAGCTAATTTGAAGGTATGCAAAGTTCGCCCGACCTCTTCGAGCCAATAAGCGACTTCGTATTTATATTTGGACTCTTGGATACTCGTCTTCAAACCCAAAGGACTGGAAATTCTAAAAATGAGGAATAAAATTACCAGTAGTGAAAACCCAAAGAAAATGAAGAGAGGATGATAAAATGCCAATAAAAGCAAACCAAACAAGATTTGCATCACAGCTGTAGTAAGATCAATCAGGATTTTCGGCAAGCCTTTTTGAAGCGTCAAAGTATCAAAAAAACGGTTAATTAACTCGGGAACGTATTGGTCACGTATCCCCTCAGTATAAAGATTGGGTAATCGTTCTGCAAAATCGAAAGATACACGGGTAAAAATACGCCTTTGTAGCGTCTCGCTCACCGTCATTTGCATAATCACCAACAATCCAGCTAACAGGGTGCCGAGTGTAACCGCAAATATGAGTACCCACCACGAAGCAGAAACCGCTCCGCCTTGAATAAAATTCAGAATTGCCTGCACACCCAAAGGCAAAGTAAGGTTGACAAGACCGGCAAAAATGGCGTAGAGGTAAATATAATAAATTTCTTTTCTATCGCCTTTGATGAGTCTAAAAAAACGTTGGGTGGTGGTGAGTGTCGAAGTTATTGATGCCACAAGTTTATTTTAGGTTAAATACTCGAATTTAAACACTTATTTTTATGTCAAAGTTCATTTTAAAAAGGCTACCCTGAAATTAGAGTAGCCTAACTTTCAAATCAATAACTATTCAAATATGAAAATGGTTTGAATATTTAATATATTAAGAATGTTATTTGGTTAAAGCATACAGGATTCAAACTATCGATAGAAACAAGAAAACCAAGATATTAATTCTGAACATGAATCATTTATTTACAATTAGTTATAAAATATTCAAGTTAAAAAATTCTGTAAAATTCTGTAAATACAAAGGAATATTTATCTTAAAAATAAAAACAGCATCATTCAAATAACATTGTATATACAAGTTTTTTAAATTTATTAATTTCCTTCTTCGGTAAAAAAAAGGCTAACCATAAACCCAGATTAGCCCCCTTTTAAATACTAAAACAAACATATAACTACTTACTATTCTTTTAATAAACTTACTTGGTTTTGACTGGAAGTGCTCGTTTTTGATGAGCCTTGCTGTATATCAGTAGTTTCAGCTGGATTCATCATCATCTGCATATTACCATTGGTAATAATCACTTTTGAATTAGCCGATTCCGATAATTTGAGCCATGCTTCGATGTTTTTAAACTGCAAAATCTTATCCGTCAGTCCCTGTGAAATGATTTTATTGGCATCTCTGACCCCTTCTGCTTCGATAATTCTGCGTTCAGCTTCCTTTTTTGCCCCTTGAAGCACGAATTCCATGCGCTGCGCTTGTTGCTCGGATTCCAATTTTTCTTCAATCGCTTTTGATAGAGTCCTCGGCAATTGGATACTTTTCAACAGAACGTTTTCAACAAAAATACCTTTGCCATCCATCGTTTTCATCATCAAATCCTTGATGGCTTTTTCTATTTCAGCTCTATTACCTGAGTGCATATCTTTAGCAAAATACTTTGATGAAATATCCGCCACTGCCGAACGAAAAACAGGTAAAACAACTGATGCCTCGTAATCTATGCCTAAATTTCGCAATAAATCAGGTACTTTTTTAGGTTCAATATTGTAAAGGATGGACACTTCAGAGCCGATTGTCAAACCTTCTTTGGAGGGAATATCCAAACGAACTTCCAAATTAATGGTCTGTGCAGGCACTTTAACTATTGTAGAAGTAAATGGATTGAAACCTTTTAGTCCACTTGTGAATATTTTATCGCTATATTTTCCAAAAGTACGCTTAACCCCAACTTCGCCCTGGCGAACAACTGTACAAGATGCCATCAAAAAAATTACGGTAGATAACAATGCGAGTGATTTCAAATAAGAGCTTTTCATCTTAATAAATATTTAGGTTAAAAAATATAATGTTTACTATTTAAAATAAAAGTATTACTATTATAAGCGGTATTTCTATCAAAAAAGTTCAATAATATTTTGTTATATATTTGTCAAAAACTATTTCGTTTTTTTCCCCGCAATTCGAAACCGTAATCCTGCATGAATTGAATAATTGAAAAAGTCGTCGTTTTGAACTATACCATTTGCACCGGCTGTAAGTCTATAACTCCCCCCTACATTAAAATCTATAGTGCGAACAAGATGTACCGAAACATTGGCACCTAATTCGGATACGAAGAAATAATCTCCAGCAAGCACATCTTTATTTGATAGCAAAGTTTCACCGAATATGAATTTGTCTTTAGGGTTCACTGTAGCATGTCCGACCCCCATTTTTATGGGCAATGAAATATCAATACGACTGTTCGGATGAAAAAATACTTCATTGTAGAAGCTAATTTGCGAATATTCAAATGTATTCGGTTCAGTTAAACCCGCCTGAGCAAATGATAATTTTCTTGAATCTGTTATATCTATGCTCAATCCAGTTGCCAATCTATCACCAAATACAGCTGCGCCATTTACTGATAACCCATTGGTATTCACATTTCTAATGGGATAATTCAAAAAATTGACATCAAGTTGAAGATAAGAATACTTAAAGGATTCTTTATTATCATCGGGCAGAAGCAATTGTTGAGCGGTCATACTTCCAAAATGAAGTATTAAAAGCAATGTAGTTATGATTGATTTTTTCATTAATGAAATTTTAAATTGTTAAAAAAGCATTTTAAGCCCCCCCACAGTATCGGACAGTTTTTTACCGTTATTAACAGAAATAACTTCCTTTTTTAAACCAAACCATAACTCATTCTTTTTGCTCTATAACGCAGTAATTCCAGTTTTAGGACAATTACCGCTTTTGACAATGCGCCTTCAAAATTCCTACCACTCTCTTTAGAAAAAATTATCCCGTTCGGTACATGGATTTTAACTTCCGCAACCCGCTCCTTCGTAAATCCTAAATTCTCTGATTTCAAAATAACTTGAATTTCACTAATGCGATGGAAGAAGTTTTCCAGTTTCGATACCTTTTGTTCTACTGCCTGCAATAATTGTACATCAGCTTCAAAATTGTGCACTTCGGTTTGGATTCTCATTTTATAAAAGTTTAAAGGTGAATAATTAGTAAAACTATATTTATTGATAGTATTACTTTTGTATACTAAACTTATAAACATTTCCCTTGGTTCCATAAAAATTCTTTTTGACAAATAATTTACAATAAATGATTGACAGAATACCGTACCCCTCTCCATAAGGAGTCCTTTTGGCGGTATTTTACATAAAAAAATGCGAATAATGGTTTAAAACACCATTATTCGCATTCAAAATGAGACAGCAGTAGTTATAAATCTATTTTTTACGAGACCCAATAGCAATATTTATAAATTCCACAAGCATCGCAAATGCCATAGAAAAATAGATATAACCTTTCGGAATGTGAAAATCCAAACCTTCTGCCATCAAAGCAACACCAATCATCATCAAAAAAGCCAAAGCCAATATCTTGACCGCAGGATGGCGATTAACAAAATCACTGATTGACCGCGCTGAAAGCATCATAACCACCATCGATACCATTACTGCGGCAATCATGACTCCAATAAAATCCGTCATACCGACTGCTGTAATGACCGAATCGAGGGAAAAAACCATGTCTATCAAGATAATTTGCAGGATAACGCTATTAAAAGTGACGATTTTAGATAGTTTTTTTTCAGGAGCTTGAGCATTTTCCATTTTTTCGTGTATCTCTTTCACACTTTTATAAATCAAAAATAAACCACCTAAAATGAGGATAATATCGCGCCCCGAAATGCCGAAAGTGCCAATCGAAAATAAATCGTTTTTCAAACCCATAATCCAGGAAATAGAAAAAAGCAAGCCTATACGCATGATCAAAGCCAAACTTAAACCCATTTGTCGGGCTTTTGCTTGCTGCTCTTTCGGTAATTTGTTGGTGAGAATAGAAATAAAAATGAGGTTATCAATGCCCAACACTATTTCTAAAAGACAAAGCGTTAAAAATGAAATCCAAATATCGGGGTTAGTAATCCACTCCATAGATTTTGTTTTTTATGATGAAAATAATTTTATAAATTTTAAAACCTTTGTTATCATTGTTCTATTATTATATATGGTATTGGCAATACCAATAATAAAAGTAAATGACACTATTTTGATAGTAAAACTAACAAAGAAGATTATTTGTTCATCGCTTTACACATTTTTTAATAAAATACCGTTTTAAATATTAGCTAAAATGGAACTTAAACTCAGTATCCGCCTTAATGAAAAACTATACCTCCGAGATCCCGAGTCAAGTGAATTGGGCCGCCGAATTCTTAAGTCAGGTATAGAACTGATTCAAAAATTAGGTTTTGAGGCTTTTACTTTTAAAAAATTGGCGGAAGAAATACACACCACCGAAGCCAGTATTTATCGGTATTTTGAGAATAAACATCGGCTGTTGCTTTATATTGTCACGTGGTATTGGAGTTATTTAGAGTATCAAGTCGTTTTTAACATCAACAATTTGGCTGAACCGATTACCAAAATAAAGCGTGTTTTGCATTTACTGACTCATGAGTTAGACGATTCGCTCGGCACCGTTGATTTTGATAAAAAAGCGTTGTTCAATATTGTTATCAATGAAAGCAACAAAGCATATTTGTCAAAAGATGTTGATGAAAATAACAGTGCCCTTTTGTTTAAACCCTATAAAGACTTATGTGCGCGCATTGCCGCTTTATTTTTGGAATACAATCCTAATTATAAATATGCCCGTTCATTAGCCAGTACTGTTATGGAATCAGCTCATTTCCAGTATTTTTTTGCTCAACATTTGCCCCGTTTGACTGATGCGAAAGGTAAAGACGATACCGCAACGATTCAAAGCTTTCTGGAAAATATGGTATTTGCCGCATTGTCGGCAGAGAAAATTGATTAAAACTTGTACATGTAGTATGAATTTAACCAATCTTCCGGTTTTGTTTTCGTCGTGTCTGAAAAACATGAATCATTCCTATTTATCTTTTTGATGACTAACACCGTCCCTTTTGGGCGGTGTTTGTTATTTCTCATTAAATTTCGGGATGACTCATGTTTATACTGAGGGGGGTGTTAACAGATTGCTGCTTGGCTAAGGAGGGGATTTTCAGCCCACAACTTGATTAGAAGTACTAAGGTTAATACTACCAAGGGCCATTCTGCTTAACTTGATAAAACTGATAGCCGTTAAACCGATATAGACCTTGCCCTGCACCCCACCACATATTTCCTGATTTATCTTGATACATACTTTGAACACAGCAATTTAAACCGTTAGCAGGTGTAAACATCGTAAACGCTTTTGGATTTGATAAGGGAACCGAAGGGTCAAATCTCGTTGTACTGCCTCGGGCTGTCACCCAAATGATACCCGACTCTTCAATATATATGCCCCAAAATTCAGTGCCACCTAATCCATCTTTGGCGGTATATTCAGTGAAGGTTTTATGCTGACCGGCAGGCAGGAGGGCATCATATTTACAAATGCCGTTTTTCATTGTGAACCACATATTACCGTCTTTATCCTGTGCCATGCCTCCCGCATAGTTTTCCCCTAATTCTTCCTTTTCTGCAATATGGGTTATTGTTTTTCCCTGTCCATTCGGTGCATACCGAAAAACACCTTTATTCGAAGAAGCAAACCAAATGTTTCCACTTTTGTCTTCCATAATGCCGGCAACATTGATAGGAGGCAGCTGTTGAAATAAGGAAAAACTTTGCTCGCCTTTACTATCGGCAGATGGGTCATATCGATAAACGCCACCATGTGTACCTACCCAAACAGTACCCGATTTATCAACAAGGATGCTTTTTCGACTGATATCTATATGGTTCAAACCATCTTTTTGATTATAATTTCTAAAGGCATTACCGTCGTATTTATAAACGCCTTGGTCAGTACCAAACCAAAGATTACCACTTTTATCTTCATTGATAGCAAAAACCGAGTTACTCTTAAACCCATCAGGATTAGAAAAGTAGGTCAAGGTTTTTTCATCATACCTCACTACGCCCTCGGCTATGGTACCAAACCATAAATTCCCTTTCGAATCCTGAAAAATACTTCGGATATATTGACTCACCAAGGTCGTGTCAAAATCGGGATCCATAGCAGCTGCTTTAAAGTTTTTTATTACTATGGGAGTCGGTTTGGCAGTAATTGTTTCTTTGCCTGTGTTGGTTTTTTCTTGTCCGGTGCAGGAAGTGAAAATTGTCAAAAAGCTTAAAAGTAATATGCTGTTCCGTGCCATATTTTAATCTTTAATTTGATATGCTTGATATTAATTATGTTCTTTGCCCTGGTCCTGTACAACCACAAGAATGAAATGTAATTCCAATAGAATACAAGTTCTTAATATGTGTCCATTCCTTAATATTGTCTTTCTTAGGTGACGCAAAATCAAGACCCATATTTGCCATTAGTTGTCCACATTGAGGACATTTGGCTTCAACGATTCTTTTGTCGTCTCGATTAATGTCCCACATAAGCCTTCTTTTGAAAGTTTTTCTACAGTCAAAACAGGCATAATGCGATTTGTATGAAGTCATTGAGTATCTACACATTTTCTGTCAAGGTTGATAGTTTCCTATTTGATTGGTATTGTCTTTTATAATTGCCACTCGTAAACAGACACATATTTTTAATAAAAAAGCATCACTTAAAAGATTAATCACTTGATTATCAATATTTTATAAAACCAAATTCAAAAAAATATTTACAACAATAAAAAGGCATTATTGTAAAATTACAAAGCCATTGAACCTTATCATTCAACGATTTTTCGATTTATACTGAGGGGTATCAAAAAACAAGCAAATAACTGGTATTTCTTCCTCCTGCCTCTTCTTTTGCTAAAATCCCTTTTACCATCAAATCTTGAATATCCCGCAAAGCAGTATCGGGCGAGCATTTTGTCATTTTGGTCCATTTCGCGGTATTGAGCTTGCCCTCAAAATCGCCTAACAATTTATACTGAAATCAATCTCCCTCCACATCTACCCTATTATCATCCGGCACGCGGTCAATCAATTTATTATAGGGGTCAATACCGGCTCTAACCGGCTTGCCTTTGACTTTGATAGTGACCGTATGCTCGCCATTGGTGAATCGGTGTTTTTGAAGATACAGCGGTTTGGTGATTTTACGACCGTCTTTTTCGACTTCATCTTTGGCAAAGATGCCGATGTCTATAAAATCGTTGGTATTAGCCGCTTCTGATTCGTTACCCTTTTCATCACTGAACATTTTGCGGGCTTTTACTTTGATTGTGACTTGGTATTCATCATTACCCAACGATTTTGATTTGGCGGTGAGGACACGATTTTCGTACAAGGCAATTTTTTTCCACGAATCATCTAAAAAATATTGCAGCGAATCGGGAACGACTTTTTGAATCGCATCAAATAAATCATAACTGCCCGCAAAAGGCGGGTTTTCTTTCAGCGCAAAACTGTCTCTGAACGACTTTATAGCACCGTTCAGTTTGTCTTCACCGATATAATCCTTCAAGGCATACAAAATCAAACTGCCTTTTTGATACCATTGATACGGGCGATTGCAATTGATAAAAACATTTTCTTTTTTGCTCTCATTGGCTCGCCCACTCAGGTAACGATCAAGGTCGTATTTCAAAAATCGCTGCAAATTGTCGCTGCCATACCGATGTTCGGCGACCATCAAAGCTGAATATTCCGCCAATGATTCCGAAACCAAGTTAGAACCACGTGTCGTGTTGGGCACAACCTGATGTCCCCACCACTGATGCGCCAATTCATGCGCCGTCACGTAATAACCGTAATCATAAACATTCGGATCGCTGAAATCGGCATACCAGCCAAAATCTTCGGAATAAGGCACAGTATTGGGGAAAGATTGCGCAAAAACGGCATATCTTGGAAATTCGAGAACCCTTATTTGTCGGAACTGATAGGGACCAAAATTCTTTTCAAAATACGTGAGCCCATCTTTCAGCGATGTCACGAAGCGGTCGAGGTTGTAGGTGTGTTCGTAGTGGTGAAAAATTTCGATATTCACCGTTTTACCCTCCGGACTGGTCCATTTATCCTTTAAAACAGTGTATTTCCCCGAAACAATATTGAAAAAATAATCAATTTTAGAATCTTGAACATAGTGAAAATATCGCCTGCCATTTTCTGTCCATTCGCGTTGCAGATAGCCGGGAGCAACGGCGATTTGGTCAGGAACCGTGCTGACGGTACACTCAAAGCTGATTAAATCTGCATCATCATTAAACAGCATCATACGCTCACCATAAGGGTCGCGGTGTTCGGGCAAATCATCCTTTTTTTCGGGCAAGCCGTATTTCTTACGCTTTTCGTCACTTTCCAACTCATTTTGGGGATTGTATCCGATGGAGGGAATCCCGCCGGACGTGAATGTACCGTTATAAACGATTTCACGTCTGAAACCATCATTGACAAAACCGGGATTATCCATAACGGTATAATATTCCAACGTCGCAGAATCATTGGGTTGCAATGTTCGCGGCAACTTGAAAATGCGATAACCGCCGGTATCCGGTTTATTGTAAAATAGAGTCATTTTGGGCTTAGGTAGCAACTCGAAAGCACTTATACTGAGGGGGTGTCCATCCATCGAAATACTGTAAGTATCACCGTTACCGGACAGCAAATGCAGGGAGTCAATCGCCACATCAGACTTATTTTTAATTTTCAAAGTCGCTCGGAGATTGATTTTGCGTTCCATCGGGAACACATCAGCATAGACTTTCACATCCGTTACCTTAGGCTGCGGAATACGTTCATATTTTTTATATTTTTTTTCGTAATCAGCACTCAATTGTTCGCCCTCTTTATTGGTTCTGTAAGTGTTGACTTCACTCACATTGTAGTAAATAAAAGCACCGCTACCAAGCCAAACCACCAACAATGCGACAAAGCCCAAAGTTGTTCGCCCCGACCAATTGTTGCGAAAACCTCTCAGACGCATTTTGAAGGTACTTTCCGCCCCGCGCGTCCAAAATGCAGCCGTCAACAAAAGTAAAATGCCCCCAAATGCCATCCAATAGAGATTGTACCAAAACAACGGTTGAACAAAATGCCCGAAACCGTTCATATCTGATATCAAATAGCTCG
>JANPGW010000250.1:0-23348 GCA_031424115.1 Saprospiraceae bacterium
ATTTTTACTCGTCGTCACATGGTCATCCACCGCAATCGGGTCGACTACTACCGGCGGACAATTAACTGTTACTACCAATTTTGCCGTATCACAACCCGCATCGTTGCAAATAGAATAGCGGATGGTATCATTACCACCGCAAAAATCAACATTCGGGGTGTAAATAATATTGTTAAAACCATCTACTGTTGAACCACCATTGCTCGGAGTACCCACTATGTGCAAGGGCGGATTCAATGCTCCGTTTACAATGTCATTGGACAATACGTTAACTGTCACTAATATATTTTTATCCGTCGAAATGGCATCATCCGTTGCGTCTGGTTTCAAACCAACCGCAGGACAATTCACGGTTACAACCACTATTGCCGTATCACAACCATCAGCATTACAGATTTCGTAGCTTAGAGTATCCATCCCGTCACAAAAATCTATGTCTGGCGCGTAATGGATACTATTCAAACTATCTACACTTGCTGTACCATGGTTTGGAATATGAATTATACTGAGGGGCCCCGTTAAAACACCCTTTGTCGTATCATTTGCCAATACAGCAATTGTGATGTCCGTATTTTTATCAGTTGAAGCAAAATCATTGATGGCAATCGGATGATTAATGGTATCACAATAAACATTTACTTTCAATGTATCTGCACAACCCGTTTGCGTCTGGGTAAAAACAACGGTATGTAAACCACCCGTAAACGACATTTTAATACCGCTATTTGCTACTAATGCAGTAACATTTGATATACCCATTGCCGCATTTGACAATTTGGTTACTTTGATTTGACCGTAGATATTTTGAGTTGTTCCTCCTACAATAGTATAAGTAGTGGGGTTAATTGCCCAATATCCCGTAGGGTCATAGACATTCATGGTATCTACCAATTGTGGCAGAGAATCAAAAGACGCAATAGTTACGTTAGTGCTATTGAATTGCCAAAAATCAAGGCGATATCTTCCACTGCCACCCATGAAAGGCAATGTGTAATATTCATAAGAAAACGAGGTGTCTTTTACACAACTATTGAGCAACCCTGAGTAAGGCGCTCCATTATCTAAAATAGAATATGTATTATTTAAATTATCAATATTATTTAATCCGGTCAAACAATAGTATCCGCTATTACCGCACGTGACCGGAATTTGAGAGATAGTATCCGCTGCTACTAAATGACATGAAGGGTCATCCGGTAAAACATGGATGACTAAAAGGAAAAAACGGCAATTGGCATTTGCGCCGTCGCAATGCCATCCTGTTATGGTGTCTCTACCTGAAAATCCGGATGGTCGAGTTATTCTAAGACATGAATCGCTTAAAATGGTGGATGATAAATCATTGTTGACGGCGTTCCACGTATTTTTTAAAACTCTATCGCTACCCAAAAAAGCCGCAAGACAAGTGTCGTATGTCGAACCGGTCATTTTAAAAGGAGCTAAAACAATTGTATCGGTTGCCGGGGCACCGCTACAAATTGGGTTAAGCACCACTGTGATGCGTTGAGTGTCTAAAGCTATATTGCCGCAGTTATCTTCAGTTCCCCAAATGCGGGTAATTATTTTACCGCAAGCATCAACTGTTTCACTACTTTTAAAATAAAGAGGTAAACTTGACCCTGAACAATTATCATTGGTGGCAATAGAAGTCGGAACAGCCGGCACAATGTCACCTAACAAAAGATTAATGGTCGTATCGTTCGGTACAACTAACGTTGGCGCAACGGTATCAATCGTCTTTAAATACAAACGCACTTGGGTTTGATGACCACAAGTGTTTTGAGTTGTCCATGTTGAAACATAAAATTGAACAAAACCATCCGTTTCGCACCGACCATTTTTCAATAAAATTCTATTATAAACCATCGGCAAATCAGCACCGCCCGAATTGTTGACACCCCTTGCCCACGAAGCATCCATTTCAGGAATATTATCGCAGCTGACGGTTAATGTATCCCCGTCAAAAAGACCCGCAATTGTGGGATGCGTGTAGTAAATAATGGGGCATATCGAATCTACAACACCGGCATCAAGAGCGGCTACATCCGTGATGCCATCTATGAACAGCGAATCTGTAAACCCTAAAGCGTCCGGGTCACTATCGGCACCATCATCAACCCCAATATTTTGCGGAGAAAAATGCAGGTTAGATGATCCCGCCGGAAAGGAAAATTTGATGCGGTATGCACCTGCATCGATTCCGGGCAGCGTATATAAACCGGCTGCATCCGTTGCCGTGCTCAGGGTAACCGAATCGCCCAAACTCGAACGACCAGTCAGCAATACAGTCATATTAGGGAATCCTGACTCGCCGACTTCTTTCAGTCCATTGAAGTTGCAATCATAATAAGCCACACCTCGTACAGCGCTTGCCGTGAATAGTCGCGAAGCTCGAAAAGCAAAAATATTCAGAATACTTATTAATCCAATGATTGCCGTCAGGAGACCGGCATTGATAAGTCCATGGGTTTTTCTCATAATAAAATTAATTTAGAACAGTAAAGCCTCTATAAAACCTAAAAGAAAATGACACGATAAGTTTGTGATTATCGCTCAATTAAAAAAAAAACAGTAAAAGTGAGTATATATTTATTTGGAATTTATAAAATACCATTTATAGGTAATTTTATTGCCGTTGCAAAAAGATTGCCAAGATTATAATTTCTAATACTATGAATTTAATTTTAATTAAAAGTCATATACTTTATACATAAATATTTCATTACGTATAAAAAAAATGCATTTATCGGTGGGATAAATGCATTTTTTGATATAAAAAATAATTTTAAGAAACAATCAAGCATCTCTTGGAAAAAGTTTAGGCGTATCTTCATCTTTCAGAGATTCGATGCTGATAGCGTTGACGGCTAAGTCAAAAGCCATTTCTACATTGTCGGTTTCGCCTAAAATAGAATAAAATTCTTTGGCAAAAACAATGGCAGCTTCATCACCCACTGCCGTGGTCATGCCCACTACATAATCGACATAGGGCATGATGGCTTTGGCTTGTTCCGCGGAATAACAAGCATTCAGCACTACCGTACCGACTTTCATATTATTTTTGGCAAAAATTTCAAACATGCGTTTTAATTCTTTGGTTTCCATCACTTTCATATTGCCGTTCGCATCTTGAAAAATCAAACCCGATTCTATTTGAGACGGGCGACCGATTGCTCGACTACCGGCGTATTTTTCGCCTAAGCCATGACCAGAGAAGTGCAAAATTGCCGGTTTCCGCCTGACTATCTCCAATTGTACCTCATTGGCTTTGGTCGCCCATTTTTGATAAATGGTAAAATTCAATTGTTTTTCTTGCAAACTGGAGCTGATATTCACCAATTCTTTTTCTAATTGCAATTTACCGGTATCAGTGGGATTAGAGGCTAAAAACAAAATTGTTTTGCGGATTGTTGCCGTATTTTGCCCTGATTGACCGGTTGAAGAAGCTTCTCCTCCAATTTTTGGCGAGGGTGTTGCCGTGCCGGAGGAGGATTTTTCATCCATATTTTCCAGCATATTCAGCACTGAATTGGTTAAAATATTGCGCTCCCGATTCGCATCTGAAAAGGACAACAGTCCCAGATTTTCACTCCTTTTCAGCGAACTTAAACGACCTTGTAATAGGATTATTTGGTTGCTCAATTCTGAGTCCTTTGGGGCAGCCCATCCTTGAAATTTTTCAAGAGCTTGCTCTAACTTGGCATTGGAAATCAGGCTTCGGATTTCGTCTTGGATTGGCATATTGGTTTTTATAAATGTTAATGTAGTAATGATTATCGCATTAAATATAGAAACAATTTAATTATCAAACAAATCATTTTCTGTCTTCAAAACTTCCCACACTAAATCCGGCTCAAAGCCTTTGCGCATAGCAAACAAAGCAAGTTTCTGTTTTCGCTGCGCATCTCCTTCATAATCCTTTGATTTTGAACGAATTACGTCTTTCAAGGTCTCTAAATACCCCCCCTCAGTATCAATCACCGCCATAGCTTTTTTGATTGAATATTCGGGGATTTGGCGCAATTTCAACTCCTGACGGATGCGTATTTTGCCCCATCTTTTTATTCTGAATTTGCCTCGAGCATAAGAAACGGCAAACCGTTCCTCATTCAAAAAATTATCCGTTATCAATTGAGCCACGATTTCATCCGCCTTATCGCCATAAATACCCAAATCGCGCAACTTTGCCATGACTTCGTTGTGGCAACGTTCTTGATACGCGCAATAGCTTTGCAGTTTGAGCAAGGCGGATTCCTGTGAATAATATTTTTTCTTCTGCTCCAAAAAAAACATCTTTTAAGTGATAAATATCTCGTAAAAGTAGATAAAAGGCGTTAAGAATCAAGAACTGGCATTACGTTTTTTAGCCAAATATTTTTTGATGAAAAATACCCTCCCCTTTTCATGAAATTGGTACAATCTTTTATCAATAGTACGAGTGTCTCGAAACGAGCCAAATAGTCCTCATTTTATGGATCATTAGCCCAAAAAGTGACATTTTTAACTGAAACTTATAATAAAAAAACACCCTGAATCTCCTATTAGATTTAGACTAAAATCAAATGAACATGAGGTTTTTTACCTTACTATTGTTGTTTTCGCTTACAATAAATACGACATTGCACAGTCAATCGCCCATCATTTTGAATCAAAATGATACTCTTTTTTTTATTGGCGCTAATTGCGAGATAAAATCGAATGAACCGCAAGCTGTGACCATCAATGAAATAATGTCAGAAACTCACTTCACAAAAAATACTAACGAACACGTTCTGCTGGGAGGCTCTAAACCCAAAAATATTTGGCTAAAATTTACGGTTGATAATAAAAAAAATGATCAGTCATACCTTGAACTGATGTTTCCGCTAACTGACAAAGCCACTCTTTATACCGTTGAAAATAATCAGATTGTCGAAGTTCAACAATCGGGTCAAAATATGCCTTTTGAAAAGAGGGCTTTACACACCAATACCCTTACTTTTAATCTTAAAAAATCTGAATCTTCTCTCGTTACATATTATCTAAATGTCAATGTTAAATGGGTGTGTAATATAAAACCGAAAATCGGTACGGTTAAATCCATCCTTAAATCACACCATTATCATGACTTGATGCAGGGGATTTTCTTTGGCGTCATCATGGTTTTAATACTGTACAATTTTTTTATTTATTTAAAACTGAAAGACGATGTGTATCTTTTTTACGGGTTGTATCTATTCTGCGTCAGTGCTTTTGTAATTAGGCATGAGGGATTGACTGTTGAGTTTATTTTTACTAAAAATCCTCACCTCAATGACTATTCGCTCATGTTGCCAAGCCTGGCGGGGGTTTTCGGCATGTTGTTTACCATGAAGTTTTTAAATACCGAAGAAGAACTTCCGCGCACACATAAAGTGTTAAAAGGGGTATCCGTATTATATTCTATTTCCTTATTATCCGTTTTTTCGAATTATTTTGAATGGAGTCTTTTATCAGCGTATTTTATCATGCCTTTCAGCACTGTTACTATCGTGATCGCCGCCATCATTGTCTGGAAAAGAGGTAACTCCACTGCTAAGTTTTACTTGATTGGATGGATAGTGCTCACCATCGGTTTATCGGTATTTTTATTGGAAAATAGTGGCTTGATACATCATAGTTTGTTTACAGAATATGCCCTTCATACGGGTATAGCCTTAGAGGCGATAATACTCTCTTATGCCATTGCTCACAGGTTTGGGATGATAAAAACAGAACAGGAAAAAATGCATAACGAAATGATTGAAATGTTTAGGCTGAGCCAAGGTTTAGTTAAACGCCAAAATCGCTCGTTGGAACAAAAAGTTCAAGAAAGAACTTTAGAACTACAGAATGCACTCAAAGATGTCAACGACAAAGAAGAAAAACTACAAGAATATGCCTATCGACTGGAAAATAGTAACCGCGAATTAACCGAATTTGCCCACATTGCTTCACATGACCTCAAAGCACCACTGCGTAGTATTATGTCCTTTGCCCAGCTTTTCGAGCGGCGTAATAATGATAAATTTGATGATACGGATCGTGAATACTTTAATTTCATCAAATCGAATGCCGCTCAATCGGCAAGGTTGATTGAAGATTTGTTGAACTATTCTAAAATTGATAAAAACTTGGGTGAACCGGTTGCGGTGGACATTAACAAATGCATATTTATCGCGGAAATGAACATTCAAAGCCTTATTCGAGAAAAAAATGCCGTCCTCCAATACAACAATCTGCCCATACTGAGGGGGCATACTTCACTCATCACTCAACTGTTTCAAAACCTAATCAATAACGGTATTAAGTACAATAAGTCTGAACAACCCACTATACAACTTGGCGTACAGCGCAACGAACGCAACGAATGTGTCTTTTCAGTCAGTGATAACGGTATTGGCATCGCTCCCGAAAATTTTGATAAAGTTTTTGCCATGTTTCGGCGGTTACACACTCAAACCGAGTATGACGGCACAGGCATTGGTTTATCATTCTGTACCCGCATTGTCGAGACTTACGGAGGTAAAATTTGGTTGGAATCGGACTTAGATAAGGGTACAACATTTTACTTCACTTTGCCGAAAGCCAAAATGATGCCTTTGGAAATGGCGGCGTAAACACTTGATTATCAATATTTAACATACAAAGCCCCTTCATTTTAGCAATGAAAGGGCTTTTCACAGAGGGGATGTCATTTAACCTATCCTTCTTTATCCTCAAACAAAGTTTCTAATTCCTCAATGTACCAGTAACTTAAATTGCTATAACGAAACAATGCCTTACAACGGTCATCAAAATAATCCTTCAATTTGTGTTTGACAATCAATTTTAAGGCTTTTTCAAATGCCGTGTTCGAAGCATTATAATCTGCATCGGGCATACCACCGAATTCATTTGCAAAATGGGTTGCCGTTTCCACTCGATACAGAATCAAATCCACAACCTCATGTGGGAAAGCCGATATTTTCTCAAAATCAGTAATAATTTTACGAATATCCGCATTGCTTATATTATTACGTGGGCTGCCAGAAGGAGTCCAAAATTTTTTATAAATCTTAGCTTTACATTCCTCTAATATCTTCTGCCGGTCTTCTTTGCCCATCAAGTCTTGAGCGTAAAACATCTGCACTTGCTCCAATTTATTGAACAATTTGAGCAATTCAGCGCGTAATTCCTCTTCTGTCATTTCAGCGAGGAGTTTTTTAAAATCGGAGAGTTTGGGTTTAGGCATGGCTATATTTTTAGATATTTATTACAAATCAATTTCCTTCTAACGAAACCAACGCTTTCAAATCACTATTCGACATATTGCCTATCCAGTTTTCGCCCACTGAAACGGTCATGTCTGCCAAGTTCTTTTTGAGTTTGAGCATTTCGTCAATTTTTTCTTCAAAAGTACCTTGCGTGATAAGGCGATACACCATCACATTGCTTTTTTGCCCAATGCGATAGGCACGGTCTGTGGCTTGGGCTTCAACGGCTGGATTCCACCACAGGTCGTAGTGAATCACATTGGCAGCCGCAGTCAAATTTAAACCCGTTCCACCTGCTTTGAGCGATAAAATAAAGGTGGATACTGAGGGGTCGTTCTGAAACGCCTCTACCATCGCATCGCGTTGTGGACGGCTGCTACCACCGTGCAAAAATAAAGGCTTTATACCATAATTGGCGCTGATAAAGGTACTTAGCAAATCTCCCATTTCGTGATATTGCGTAAAAATCAAGGTTTTTTCCTTATTTTCATAGATATTATCCAAAAGGCTGAACAGCATATCCATTTTTCCTGACAGATTGGGATTACGCTTTCCTTTTTTCAAAAATTGATAAGGATGATTACAAATTTGTTTTAACGCTGTAATCATTTTTAACACCAAACCCTGTCTGGCAATGTTATCACTTTCATCATAAATAATTTTCATGCTCTCATTGACTACGTTTTGATAGATGGCGGCTTGGTCGGAAGTTAATGCTGCATATTGGTTGTTCTCAATTTTATCGGGCAAATCAGCAATAATTTTTTTATCTGATTTTAAACGACGCAGCATAAAAGGGGCAGTAATTTTTTTAAATAATGCTGCTTGTTTTTGGTCGTGGTCACGTTGAATGGGGCGACCAAAATCGTCATTAAATCGTTTCAATGCACCCAAATAACCTTTGTTAGTATAATCTAAAATGCTCCAAAATTCGCTCAAACGGTTTTCTACGGGCGTACCACTCATCGCAATTCTGACATCCGCTTTGATATTTTTTACGCATTTAGTTTGCTCCGTATCAGGGTTTTTGATATTCTGCGCTTCGTCAATAACAGTACAATACCATTTCGCTTGTTTGAGCAGCTCCTGTTCATTGCGGGCAATGCCGTAAGTGGTGATAACGACATCCGTATCACCCATTGCAAAAATTCGTTTTTGCCCGTGATAGACCGTTGCCCGCAAATCAGGGGCAAATTTTTCAATTTCTTTCATCCAATTGGTCAATAAGGAGGTTGGTACTATGACAAGCGCCTTCTTTTTATCGCCAATCATCCCTTCTTCTTTGAATTTCAAAAGAGTTGCAATCACTTGCAGCGTTTTGCCCAAGCCCATATCATCAGCCAATAAAGACCCAAAACCTATTCGAGTATTTTTCAACAACCATTCGTAACCCGCAATTTGATAAGGACGTAAATTGGCTTTCAAACCCAATGGCAAAGGGACGGCTTCGGGATGGACAAAACTTTGAATAAAAGCAGCAGCTTCTTTGGTCAAACCAATTTTCACGCCTTCATATTCTTCGGCAATAACGGTTTTAAACAACTCTAAACCCGTTAAGTCGGGCGGATTTTCAAGCTTTTTATACATTTTTTTTATATCCTCTTGCTCTACGAGAACATATTGGTCTTTCAGTTTGACGATACCATTAAGTCCGGCCACCATTTTGCTAAAATCTTTTACGGCTAATCGTTCATCGCCGAGTGCTACTTGCCAATCAAAACTCACCAAATCATCGAATTTTAAGAAAGAAACAACGGGTTTATTGTCCTTAAATTTCTGTTTTGCTAAAAGCGTGGCTTGTGGACGCACCAAATGTTTTAAGCCTTTGGGTAGCAAGATTCTGATACCAAAAAGCCCCAAAGCTGGCAATGTTTTTAACATAACGGACACAAAACTTACGTTATCGAAAGACAAATGCTTTGTGCCTTGCGACTCTACAATTTTATTGAGTTTTGGAAAAAACTCAGACAGCAGCATCAAATCTTTCAACACATCAAATTTAATCGCTTCATATTTAGACTTTTGAAAAACATCTTTAAGCAGTACAGGCTCGGTCAATTCCGCCTTTCTATTTTCTACTAAAACAGACACATCAAACCCGCCACTTTCATTTTCTTCCACTTTTAAAAGCGGCACATGTTCTTTGTGGGTAATGTAAAAATTATTGAGCCAAAGTTGTATCAATTGAGGTGTTTCGTCCTTGAAATACTGAGGGTGGGTATCGTAGAAGCTAAACAGCTTTGCAATTGGGCTATCTTCCAAACCTGCGCCTTCTGCCACGCAAAAACCAATGAAAAGAGCGCACAAACTATTCAAGGTTTCAGTAGCGGATTGCTGTTCTTCCGTTTTACCCATATTCACTTTCACAAGCGTAGAAGGTATGTTTTTACTTAAAATATCATATTGTGCTTTTACTTTTTCATTGATAATAGCGGGCAGCCACCGCACCCGATAGGTATTGGCAGCTACTTCCAGTAGTTGTGGCATAATTGCCCCATTTTTGGCAAGATGTAATGAAAAATAGAAAATATCATAGAGCGTTACCAAAGTAGGCGACATTTGCCTTCGATTTTCAACATTTAGACTTATCAAAGCGTGTATCATATTCCGCAAAACTTGGCTTTCATATTCCTTTGATTTCTCTTTTTTTTCGGTTAAAATCACTTTTTGCAGCCAAAGATTTTTATCTAAAACAAATTCAATAGTATTATCAGATACCAATTCAAGAGTTTTTTTAGGGATAATGATATCCCCTCTCAGTATTTTACGGGCGGCACGGTCTGTACTGTTATATAGTTTTTCAATAAAGACTTTAAAATCTTTGGCGTAAAACAAAGGTTGCGGTTTCAGCAAGGAGAGAATGTCCGCTTTTGTATCGGGTATTTGCGTGAAATCTAAATCATTGAGGCTATATGGATTGGGCGTAATTGTTTCACTATCAATATTTTGTACAATATCAAGACTATCTTTTTTGTTTTTTTTAGTTTTCGCAGCATTGCTTTTAGTTGCTTCTTTTTCACTTTTATTGCCCTCTTTATTATCTAAAAGACTTGCTACAGAAGGGATGCGCTCCAGTTTTTTATCACCAATTTTAAGGTTATTTTTCTCCAATTCTTTAACCAAATCCAAGCCATGTACCTCAAAAACCATAAAAGGATTCCGGTCAATTTCATCAGCAACTGTATAAACTACGGCGGCTAAATGCTTACAGGGTACGGCACTATCAGGACAGGAGCATGTCATCCCAAAATCCCGCCATGTGCGGGGAAAAACTTTAATGCCCTTGTTTTCAGCAAACGTCAACATTTCTTGCGGCAACTCTCTATTCAATAGTTTTGCCACTACGACAGGATTACGAATCGCTTCTTCAATAACTTGCTTTTTATCGCTTTCACTAAAAAGCGGAATGGTAATCGTAATACGATAAGGGCGCGGGGCAGAGCCTTGCACTTTGGCTTGAATAACGTTTTTCTCTATTTCAACAGACCGCACACGACCTGTATTGGCATACGTTTTCCCTCGGGGCAAGCGATTAGAATAATCAATATTGGAGAGCGAATTGAGCCACTGTTGCCCCCACCAAGTTATCCCATACTTTTTTGACATAGCTATGTTATGTTATGTTGGATTTGGTTAATGGAAAGTGCGTCATCAAAAAAGTTGTTTTTCAATGACGCATCTTGCTGTTTTATTTGAGGTGTAAATTTATAGTATTTGCGCCAATTTATTGAATAATTTGAACAACTCTGCACCTAATGCAAACAGCCTAATTTACTCCACTTTCACAAATTTGTTCACATAAATCTTGTCATCAGACTTGACCGTGCAGAGGTATTCACCCGATTTTAAATGACCAATATTTACCGTTTCTTCTTTATTGAAAATAGTTTTACTCAATATCAATCGCCCCGACAAGTCATAAATAAGCATTTGCCCTTCCTTAAAATCAACGTTATGCATATCAATTTTGATAAATTGCTGAGCCGGGTTTGGTGAAATACTCAATTTTTCGGCGGATACTGAGGGGGGGATAAAACTGCTCGTTTTTTGGTTTGCTGTCGCAACTGTGTTGGTAATAATCGCCGGATTGTAATCGAAATAGATATATCCCGTATTTTTTATTGTTTCACCTGTTGTCAAAGTCCTTTTCGGCTTAATCGCAAATTTCACAAAACCATGACTGCCTTTCTCATCTCGTATTGAATCCGGCAAATAAATAGGATTAAAATCAAAAGTCAGCACATTTTTATTGCGAATTGAAACTGTAGCTTTATGGCTTGTTGCCATCAATCGGAATGTTGAGATATCCAATTTGTCGCTCAACGTATCCACCACTTTTACAAAATCTGCGGGGTAATTACCCGTATTTTGAAAGCGAATGGTATAAATTAACTCCGTTGAAGGGTCAATTATTGATGGAGGGGCTTTACTGTTTTTAAAACTGACTTGTTTATCGTTGGGGTCATAAGAGCCTACAATAGTTTGGATTAAAGTATCAATATTATCCGATTTAAAAATATCCGCTGCAATCGGGTCAATAGAGGCAATCGTGAAAATTTTGTTCCCAATCGACCCTAATCCTGTTTTACAAAAAACAGACATTGAGCGTTCCTCATTGGGTTTTAAATTGGTAAAATTCCAGAAATAGGAAATGGAGTCACGAGAAGGTGCCGGAGGCGTTGTGTCCGTGATAGAAATAAGATTGTTTAACTGCAATCTGATTTTTCCGGCAACAATGGTATTACCTACATTTTTATAAAATACGGAATATATATTATTGAACCCTCCTCGCGGCGGAGAAACCTCAGTGATGTTGATGCGCAAATCCTGAGTATTGAGCAGCAACGATATTAGAAAGTTTTTAACCGTATCCGTCGGGTT
The DNA here is from genome assembly GCA_031424115.1 of Saprospiraceae bacterium. GTDB lineage: Bacteria > Bacteroidota > Bacteroidia > Chitinophagales > Saprospiraceae > JAAFJT01. The sequence goes on from JANPGW010000250.1 coordinate 12,135, forward strand.
TATTACATAAAAGTTGGGCTTGAAAATAGCGTTTTTAATGTCAACATTGACGAAAAGTGTATCTTTTATATCATTATTTAATACAATGGTGTAAAAACCTAATGAATCTGAAATGGCATAAGATTTCGACAAAGAGCCACTCAAGACAGCATTGGGTAACGGTATGTCAGTAGAATCAATCAGTCCGTCATTGTTTTTGTCAAAAACGACCTGTCCGGTGATAACTTTTGTCTGACTTGATAGAATAGATTGATAGATAATACCCGCTTTGCCTTCGAGCAATTTTTGCATGTTGCCGCCAACCCAATAGGTACTGTCAGGGAAAAAAGCCATCCCACGCCCAACAGTATTATCACCTTTCAGCTGCCCTTTTTTCAGTTCATAACTAAGCGGCAAAGTGGTGGTTGCATCAAACACTCTGATGAAGGTATTTTTAAAATTGCCGCCAAATTGTGGTTGTGTAACATTGCCTGTAATAATCACTTTATCGCCCGCCGATGAAACCACAAAACCTTCGATATTGAAAGCCTGTCTTTCATTGAAAAGAAACTTTCGGTAAATAACATTACCATTTAAGGCGTTGAGTTTATACATAAAAATACTATCTACGCTCTTGAATAAAGCATAGAAATTTTGCTCGGTTTTATCGGTTGCCAATTTTATCAAAGGGAAATTGTTGACATCACATTTAGTAGCACTCGATACATTGGTTGTCCACAAAAAATCGCCGGTTACACTGTTAACAAGTATAAATTTGCCTATCCAAGTGACATTGTTCGGGTCTTGATAATTGCAGTCATTAAGCCCAAAAAACATTCTATTATTTTTGAGCGGTAACGGCAATTGAGTTTCTAAATAAGGCGGATTGTTATTCTCTTGAGTGCATCTTTCAACCGTAAAAGTGGTCATGTTGAAAGCACACCATTTACCCTGATTGTGAATTTGTAGATAATGGCTGTTGTTGGTGCCTGATAAACGATTGATGGGAAGATTGCGCGTATAACTATAGTTTTTGAGAAGCGGTTCAGACCATGACGGATTAAATTTCATCAACCCCGAATATGTTTCCGTTTCAACGCTGAGAATCACGGACTTATCGGCATCGTTAAAAAAAACATCTTTATACCCTAAATGAGGACGTGAATCGGGGGTTGCTTTTCGCCAAAGCAGTTGCCCGTTTTTATCCAAAGCGTAAAAAACCATTGAATCCATTCTCAAACTGAGCTCAATCGAAATGGAATACCCTCTGGCGACCAAGCCGATATTACCCGTTGGCGAAACGCCCGCTATGGGTTGAGTGAGCCAATAATTAGCATCCAAAGTCTTTTTCCACACCAATCTTTTATCCAGATTATAGCTCTCTACGTCAATTGTCAAACCGTTTTGTTTGACCACTATTACCCTATCATCCGTCGTTAGAATTTGCTCAGTTTTAGCTTCAAATTGATAGTTTCCGGAAAAATATTTTATGCCCAACCGTTGCCCGCTCGCCGCGTCGAAAGGAATAAAAGCTAAACGACTTCTATACAGGACATTGGGCGCTCTATTGCTCGTCTGTAACTGCCCAACCATAACGGCTTTGTTGCCCCAAATAAATACACCTTTGCCCGCACTGGCTTCATGTTCAATAGCCGGATCAGGACGAACATAGTTTTTATAGACCGTAGAACCATCTGTCGGATTGATTTTGAAAAGTACCCAATCGCCCGTGATGGTTTCATTGGTAGAATTATGTCCTGTTACATACAGAAAACCATTGGCATCTATGTCAATAGCTTTGGCGGTTGAATATCTGGCTTCAATCAGATACAAGTTATCCCATTGAATATAGCCATTATTATTATACTTAAAAATAGAAAATGCATGAATACCTGCCCCGACATATCTATCGCTGTTGATAAAATAAAGAGCATCGTCGGTTTCTTTGATGGCAACATTGAAGCCATCCCGAGAGTTACCCAGACTCGATTGATAGAGAGTATTGCCATTGAGCGGATCTACGGCATGAAAACTGAGCCTATCGAAAGAGTTGATTAAAAGAACGTATAACTTGCCGTTTTTGTCAGCATATATCCTATTAATAGTATTGGCTTCGTATTGAACTGACCACAACAATTTATAGCCGTTTTTACCGTCTAATTTATACAAAGCAGTTCTTGAATTGATATAAACGTTCTGTTGTTTATCAACAAAAATATTAGGGTTATTCACATTATTGATAATATCCGTGGGTAAAGCAATGTTAGATGTGTCACCTGTCCTTTTGTTGACACTCACCAATTCGACTTTTTGTTCCAATTTAAAAACAGATATCAGGCAAGTAGAGTCGTCAAAATTATTGAATCCGATGTAATCGTATCTACCAAAATTACCGGCGTGTTTTTTCCAAATGACAGTACCGTTGGTTGGATTTATCCGGCATTGAAAATAGGATTTTCCACCATCCGAAAAGTTTTCGCCATCAATACCGAATACAAAAAGGTTGCCGGCAGCATCCGTAAAGAGAGAGCGCAGTTTGACAGGATAATTAAAAGTATCTCTGAACACAGCTCTCCATTTAACATTACCGGAAGTATCCAATTTCATCAAACCCGAAGCATAACCCTCTTTTTCTAAAAACCGACCCCCTAAAATAATCCCATCGGATACTTTGAGTTGGAAATCAATCTGCCCACCTTCTTTTTGCTCGGTGTCAGCAAACAACGTTTCTTTGATTATCTGAGCGTTTGTGTGGATTGGCAGGCAAATGGTCACCAAAAATATTAAGTATATGTAATGTTTCATGATGTTTTAAGTAAGTGTTTTTCTCAATAATTTGATTTTTAAAACTTTGACAAAGTCCTTGTAAATAATCGTCTTAAACGATTATTTACAAGGGACTTTGTCAAGGTTATTATCTATGTTTTTTTATCCCAACCCAGCCAAACTCTCCTCCAAAATCTTAATCCGTGCCAAAGCATCCGCTTGTTTTTGCTGCTCTGAAGCCACAATTTCGGGCTTCGCATTGGCTACAAAACGCTCATTGCTCAATTTAGCAGTGACTGATTTCAAAAAGCCTTGTTGATAGACTAACTCTTTAGTGATTTTTTCACGCTCTTCTTCAACGTTGATTTCTTGATTTAAAACCACGTAAAACTTATCTGTTCCAGATACAAATGAAACTGCATTTGGCACGTCTGCATCTGTCGTTTGTAGACTTTCCAAAACGCCCAATTTTTTAATTAAATTTCTGATGCCCTCCCCCGAGTGCTCGGGGTCGAGCAGGTTTTTAGCTGTTTCAGACGCTTGATATTTCACGACCAAAGGCTCACGCTGTTTTAAGCCTTTATTGTTACGGATTTCACGGATTTTTGAAATAATATCCTTGGCGGCTTCTACTTTTTTAATCAAATCAGCATCAAATTCAGTGGCTTTTGGATAGGTAGCTACGCATAAATCCGCCCCCTCAGTATTTTTACCATCCAATTGTTGCCAAATTTCTTCGGTGATAAAAGGCATAAAAGGGTGCAACATTGCCATCAATCGGCGGAAAATAACCTCCGTTTTTTGAAGCGTTACACGGTCTATTGGCTTGCCATATTCGGGTTTTATCATCTCCAAATACCATGAGCAGTAATCGTCCCAAATAAAATTGTATAAGCCCATTAAAGCTTCTGACAAGCGGAATTGCTTGAAATTTTCTTCAATATCCGTCAAAATCATGCTCATTTTACCCTCAAACCAAGCAGCAGATAAGCTCTCAACTTCCGAATGATAGCCTTGCTCCACTTCCCAACCTTTCACCAAACGTAGCGCATTCCACATTTTATTACAGAAATTACGCCCTTGTTCACAGTATTTTTCATCAAAAAGCAAATCACCGCCCGCTGGGGATGATGAAAGCATACCGAAACGGACACCATCTGCTCCAAAATCTTCAATTAATTGCAAAGCATCTGGGGAGTTTCCTAATTGTTTTGACATTTTACGGCGTTGCTTATCACGTACCATACCCGTGAAATACACAGCTTTAAATGGTCTCTCCTGTTTCCATTCAAAACCGGCCATTGCCATACGTGCCACCCAAAGGAAAATAATATCCCAACCCGTCACCAATACGCTGGTCGGATAGTAATAATCAAACTCTTTTGAGTCTTTAAAACCATTCAACGTCGAAATAGGCCACAACCACGATGATGCCCAAGTATCCAAAACGTCCTCGTCTTGCTTTAAATCCGCTGCCGATACTGAGGGGTACTTCGCTTGCGCTAAAGTCAAGGCTTCCTCAGCTGTTTCGGCTACAAACGTTTCACCGTTGTAGTAATAAGCAGGAATGCGATGCCCCCACCAAAGTTGCCTTGAAATACACCAATCACGAATATTATCTTCGCTCATCCAATGCCGATAGACATTTTTAAAGGATTTGGGGTAAAAATCAATATTATCGCTCTCAACTGCTGCCAATGCAGGGGCAGCCAAAGCCTTCATATCCACGTACCATTGAAGTGACATTTTAGGCTCTACAACCGTATTGGTACGCTCAGAACGCCCAATATTGGTTTTATAATCTTCTAATTTAACCAAATTACCTGATTGGGTCAAAAGGTTTTTAGTATGTCTTCGGGCTTCAAATCTATCCACACCTACGAGCGATGGCACGCCACATTTTTCATTCAAAGTGCCATCATCATTCAATAAATCAATGACTTCCAAGCCATGTTTTTTACCCAATTCGTAGTCATTAGGGTCATGCGCAGGTGTTACTTTCAAAGCACCCGTACCGAATTCAATATCCACATAATCGTCAAAAATGATTGGAATCGCCCGATTTACAAGCGGAACAATCACTTTTTTACCTTTTAAATGCGCATAACGTGGGTCATTGGGGTGAACAGCTACGGCAGCGTCCGCCATAATCGTTTCGGGTCTTTGAGTTGCAATAACTACCCCCTCCCCCGAGTGCTCGGGGTCAGAGCCCTCTATAAAATATTTTACATGAAAAAGCTGCGCTTGCTCCTCGCCATGAATTACTTCTTCATTTGAAAGCACCGTTTTAGCTTCGCAATCCCAGTTCACCATGCGGTAATCACGGTAAAGTTTGCCCTTGCGGTACAAATCCACGAAAGTATGAATCACATCTGCGGAATAGCCTTCATCCATTGTGAAAGCAGTGCGCTCCCAATCGCAAGATGAACCCAATTTGCGGAGTTGTTGGAGGATAATACCACCGTATTTTTCTTTCCATTCCCACGCATACGCCATGAAATCATCACGCGTCAAATCCGACTTTTTGATGCCCCGCTCACGCAACATACGCACGACTTTCGCCTCCGTAGCAATGGACGCATGGTCAGTACCCGGAATCCAAATCGCATTTTTACCTTCCAAACGGGCTTTACGGGTCAATGCATCTTGAATGGTATTGTTCAACATGTGTCCCATGTGCAACACACCCGTCACATTCGGCGGCGGAATGACGATGCTAAAAGGCTCACGATCATCGGGTTCGTTATGAAAATAGCCTGATTTTTCCCAATGGCTATACCATTTTTCTTCTATTTCGGAGGGGGTGTATTTCGTTGAGAGTTCTGACATAAAATATTGATTATGAGTTATTTTAAAAAGTCCGCAAAAATAGGGAAAATTAGGGAAAGGTGATACCCCCTCAGTATAAGTAAATAAAAATATGTTAAAACAGCACTTAAAATTGTATTTATGAGTATTTTCTTATTAAATTTGATAGAATTTCAATTTTTCATGAGAAAACCAAACTAATACATTATGCCTTCAATTGAGGACGATAACCGACGGCTTTTCATTTTAAAACAACAATTACGAGTCATAGTGCTGTTTGAAACTGATCTGGGATTAGCAAAAAGAGAACAACAAGAAGCTATTGATAATATTTTAGATGAAATGATTGAAATTTTCAATCGCTTAAAAACACAGTCAAATCCTAATAAAAATGATTAAAGAATTATTATCTTTTGAAGATATTTTAAGATTATTTACGGATATAGATACCGACGAAAAAGCTACCGCTTTTCATCAGAAATTAAAAGATTTCTTAAATACTAAATCCATAGAGGAAAAGCGATTTATAGGCTCAATTTTCTTATCCATAACACGAGATAATGCAGCCCAACTCCTTAACTCCATTGAGCAAAAAGGAGATATAGATATGCTCAAAGAAGTCCAAAGACAACTTTCTGAATTCGCTTGATTTTCTATCCCCTCAGCCTTGCAGGCCGGTAAAAAAGAAAAACGGCAATTCCTCCAAGAAAGTTGCCGTTTTTCTTTTTTCAGAATTCAAATTTTCTAGGGATTCCATTGCTCGCTGCCATGCCCGCTGTCTTTTTATACGCATGAAGATATTGAAACAACCTATCCAAATCTTCTTTAAAATCGAGATAATTATCCTCGTGAAGTTTATCTAAAGCCTTAATGATAACCAATGTTCTTTTAATACAGTACTCCGCAAAAGTATCGGCTCTCGCTATTTTGTCATTGAGCATTCTCCAAAAGCGATCAAAAGCGGTATTGAGCAAAAAAATGGTTAATTCCACTTCGCCATACTTGTCTTTGGTGATTTTGACGTGTTCCGTGATACGGCCATTGATACTCCTCATGGACATCATCAACTCACCGGGAGTGTCCCAAGCCACATATTTGGGCGCAATATATTCATGAATGGCACTTTTTAGATCATTTCTCCGTTTTTCCAAATCGCTTTTATCTTCAAAAAATTCGAAGGCGAGTTTTTCGACAAGCATAGGGTCTTTTCTGAAAAGTTTGAGTAATAATTTATCCTTTTGCTCAACGTTGAGCATTTTCAAAACCTCAAATCGAGGGTCGGTCGTTTTAGCTGCTTTTTTTGCCATAATCTATTTTGTCTTCTTTGAAACCAATCAATTTGCGGGGTTCATTTTTCTTTTCAGCAAGTCCTTCCAAGGCGTGGATGACCTGCTCAAATTGGCTGTCGTATTTTTCCTCTAAGCCATCCATTCTTTCTGCTAGTTCATGATAGCCACTGATGAGTTGGCGCAATTTTATAAAAGTACGGACTACGAAGATGCTGGCTTTTACAGCCGTTTCGCTGTTCAGGATACTGGCGAGCATGACAGCACCGTGTTCTGTGAAGGCGAAAGGGGGATAGCGAGAGCCGCCCCAACTTGAGGTGCCAAATTGGTACCTCAAGTTTTGAAACTCTTCTGCGGTGAGTTCAAACATAAAATCTTCGGGGAAACGGTCGAAATTACGCCTCACTGCCCGTTTTAGTGTTTTATTATCGACGCCATACATTTCAGCTAAATCGTAATCAAACATAACTTTTTGATTACGGATGGTATGAATGTGAGAGACAAGAACCTCTTCTGTAGGGATAAGTTGACTCATAATGTTTGGAGTTTAATTAAAAAAGGCTGTAAAATAAATAAAAACGTTGAAAACCCCTTGTTTGATCCACCTTATTACGAAAAAGTTTTAATTTGTCAATACTTCGGTAAAAGGTTCAAGTTTCTGTATTTGGTATCTTAATTGTTACAGTATAAACACAATAATAAACAACGGCTACAAATGAAACCTTGGACTGAAAGCATCAACTATTTTATTTCATATTCTAATCGAAAATCGCTTATCGCACAACGGAAAGCAAGCATTTTAGTTTTTGCTCATTTCTTTTTCCTTTTTGGTTCCGGTTTAACAACTCTTTTTTCCTTTTTATTTGATGAAAAAATTGAGTGGTGGTTGGCATTTGTGCCCGCATTTGTTTTAGCTTCTCTTTTTTATTTTAAAAAAAATGGCAGTACAGCTGTTTCAGGGTGCATATTAGCCGCGATTTGCTATGTCATCATTACGCCCACACTTCTAAATACCGGAGGTATTTATTCCTGTTTTGTCCCGTGGCTTTTTATTATTCCTTTGACGACAGCATTAGTTGAAGAGTTAGAGTGGTCATCGGGAGGACTCCTTATTGTTTTTATAACTTATATTGGAGTTTTCTTCTACGGCAGAAATCACCCTGAAATTGTCGCCATTAGAAGCAACGACGTCTATTATCTATTCAATTACTTATTTGTTGGCTTCTATATTTTTTGCTTATTGATTGTTTTTGAAGGCGCTCAATTGTTTACAATAAAAATTTTAAAAAATAAAAATCAACTTTTGAGAGAGCAAAAAAAAATTATTGCCCAACACGCGGACGAATTGGAAGACATAGAACGAAAACTCACTGAGTCGAATATTGAGTTACAAAACTTTGCTTTTGCTGCGTCTCATGACCTCAAGGAACCTTTGAGAATGATTGGTATGTACACCCAACTGGTTCAAAAAAGGATGAAAGAACCTGACGAAAACATCAAAGAATATATGTTTTTTATTACAGATGGTGTCAAACGGATGCAAAGGCTGCTGGAGGATTTACTGACGTATTCGCGCTTGGGCAAAAACAGTTCGGATACAAAAGAGTTAGACCTTGATTCTATTCTTCTGAAAGTCTTGAATAATCTGACAGTAGCCATTAACGAAACCAACACCCTTTTTAAACACTCAAAGTTGCCTCAATTAAAAGCGTCTGAAACAGAAATGATTCAGCTTTTCCAAAATTTGATAAACAATTCTATCAAATTTAGGAAACTTGATGTTCGTCCCGAAATAGTATTACAATACACAGAAGAAACTGACGATCATGTATTTTCTCTGAGTGATAACGGCATCGGCATCAAAAAAGACCACTTCGGCCAAATTTTCAACATTTTTACGCGGTTACATTCACACGCTATATATGAAGGCACGGGTATTGGTTTAGCAACTTGCAAAAAGATAGTCAATAATCTTGGCGGGCGCATTTGGTTAGAATCCGCTGAAGGGTATGGTACAACTTTTTACTTTACCATACCAAAGTCTCACGCTATCGAAAAAAAATCTGCTGACCGTCTCATTCCTGAAAAGGAATTTGTAGCCGCCTGACTCAACACCTAAACCAAGGTTTAACCCCTCAAAATTGAATTATTTGAACTGAGGCATCCCCGATTTTTTTGACACTCACAATATACATCCGAGAATATTCACTATCCGGCAAATCTTTCTCTTCGGTGCTACCCCTCAGTATATTCACTAAATGCGGCACCGTATTGGAATGACCGACGATAAATATTTTCCTTCCGCTACCTTCTGCCAACACAGATTCTAAAAATTCCTTTTGCTTTTTGGCATTGTAAATTTCCACCGGTCGGCGTTTGAATTTGGCTAAAGGTTGAGCAGTGCTTTTAGTGCGTGGCACATCAGTTGAATACACTTTTTGAATGCGCGTTCTTTTGAACATATTCACAAGGGCATTAGCTCTGCCTCTTCCGATAGGGTTCAAATCGGCATTTGAGCCACCGGCAGTGTCCTTTTCAGCGTGCCGAACAATGTAGAACACCGTTACGTCTTTATCCAAAAAGCCATCAATTTTTAGAATACCCTTTCCATTCGGCATTTTAATCGTGCCCTCTTTGGTGATTTTTGGAACGGCTTTATTATAGGGAATCAATGTTTGAGCTTGCGCCCAAAAAGGTAGAAGGAGAAAAACAAGTTGCCATACATTTTTCATAATAGCTTGCTTTTAAATATTAACGATAACTTGATTTTTCAAAATATCCTCCATGGTTTCGCGTTGACGAATGAGGTAATCTTTACCTTGATGAATCATCAATTCGGCAGGCTTGAAACGACTGTTGTAATTGCTTGCCATCGTAAAGCCATAAGCACCGGCATTCAACAGACAAAGAATATCACCCGCCGAAACTTCGGGCAGCAATCGGTCTTCCGCAAAGTTGTCCGTTTCACAAATATAACCTACTACATTGTATAATTTTTTGTCATTCAATGGATTAGATACATTGACTATCTCATGGTAAGCATCATACATCATCGGACGAATCAAGTGATTCAACCCCGAATCCACTGCGGCGAAAGATACCGAAGGGTTGTGTTTGACAACATTTACGGTGACAAAAAAGTAACCGCACTCAGCGACTAAAAACTTGCCAGGCTCAAAAACAAGCGTCAAATCACGTCCATATTCTTGACAAAATGCGTTAAATCTTTTTGAAATAGCCTTGCCGACTTTTTCCATATTGGTGCCTTTGTCATGCGGTTTGTAAGGCACTTTGAAGCCGCCGCCAAAGTCGAGATATTGCAAATCAGGGAATGTTTTTGCCGTATCGAGCATGATTTCAGCCACTTGCAAAAACGTCTCGGCTTCTTTGATTTCGGAGCCTGTGTGCTGATGCAAACCATCAATCACCAAGCCTGTATCAGTCATAACTCTATGAATATCAGGTACTTGTAAAATAGAAATGCCGAATTTTGACCGTTCGTGCGCCGTCGAAATTTTTATATTACCTCCCGCCATTACGTGCGGATTAAGGCGAATGCCGACCGGATAAGAAGCCCCGTATTTTTGCCCGAATTTTTCCAAAAGCGGAAGGGAGTCCACGTGAATTTTAACATTTAAACTAACCGCTTCTTCGATTTCGTCCCACGTAACTCCCGAAGGCGTAAAACCAATTTGTTCAGGTGTAAAACCGACGTGTAAACATAGTTTGACCTCCTGAATGGAAACCGTATCTACACAAGAACCAAGCGATTGCATGAATTTTAAAATACTGATATTCGATAAGGCTTTCATTGCGAAATTGATGCGCAGGTTTTTGACCTCCGAAAATGCCCCCCTCAGTATATGATATTGATTTTCAATGATTTGTGTATCATAAACATACAGTGGCGTCCCGTATTTATGACAAAGTTCCAGAGGATTGATACCCTGTATTTCAAAATGATTACCGACAAGTTCCATAAAGATTGAATTGTTTGAATATAACGCTATCAAATTAATTGGCAAAAAGAGCACAAAGTTAATCACTGCACCCGTGTGGAGAATAATTTTAGAAAAATTATATCATAAAAATCAAAAATCTTATAAACGAAAGTTGTCCAGCAGACGTTTAAGAATTAACAATTTCCAAATAATATTAAAAAAAAACAAACATGAAAACCGCCTTACACCTTCTTCGAAAAAAAGTTGTTTATATTCGCAGCTTCTTAAAACTTAATAGCCAATAATATTGAAAGTCAGTGAACACTTAGCCCCCTAACCCCCAAAGGGGGAACACCAAGGAAATATGCTCAATTCATTCAATATATGGGCGTTTTTAGCATTTTCGAGTAAAACTCCCCCTTTGGGGGTTAGGG
>JANPGW010000251.1:0-15762 GCA_031424115.1 Saprospiraceae bacterium
TTAGTCTACCTTAATAATATAGCTATTAATACCCTTAAAGCCAGCGGCTTTAAACCTATAAAAAATACTTTTGCTAAATTCGCCAATAAAGTCAATGAACTTATTAAATTATTTAAAAATTAGAACCAATCAACCCTGCCCCAAAGGGGGAATTCTGTATAAGAAGATGAAAAATTGAGTTGAAATAATTAAAATACATCACAAATAATTAAAAACTAAGTTAAAAACAGCGAAATACTGAGGGGCGTTCCCCTTCTGGGGGTTAGGGGGCTACTTAATTACCCATTATAATCTCCACGCGACGGTTTTTAGCGCGTCCTTCTGCCGTTTCGTTCGGCACAGCCGGGTTTGATGAACCATGCGCTTTGATGCTGATACGTCCTTCGGGGAAGTTAGTAGGTGATTTCTTCTCCAACCAATCTTTGATGGCGAAGGCTCTTCGCTCCGAAAGTTTCATGTTTTCATCAAAATTGCCGGTATTATCCGTATGTCCATGAACTTCTACTTTTAAATTACTGGCAATGACCAAGTCGTTGAACAATTGATTCAAAGCGGTAGTGGCACTGGGCGTAAATGTGCTTTTACCATTGTCAAACTCAATAGACCACGATTTTTTACTCACCGTTTGGCGAATATTATCATCAGCATTAAACTTTGTCTGGTCGGCACTCGCCATATTACTACCCGCTTTTGAAGCAACATTTCTGAGGAAAGAGACATTGATGACGTCATCAGCAGCAGGATAAGAGGGCACTAATTTGGAATACAATTTTTTAACAATATCGCCAAAAGTCGTGTAAACAATTTTCACTATATTAGTACTGCCAGTGTTGATACCAAACATTTCGAGATTGTCTGCCAAATTGTTCACGCGCGAGCCACCAAGTTCAACGGGTATGCCTTGTTTATCGGATTCTACTGTACCATTATAGTATTTTTCCCAATAATCGGCGTTTTCTTCTTTATAAACGGCTGCACTAATTTCAGCGGCTTTTTTCAAGGACGGTGAAAAACTTTTCACTTGGTCGCCGCCTAAACCAATGGCTTGTATCATATTTTCAACCGTTGAGCGATTGTCTTCCATCCATTTTTTTATACCGATCAATACACAAGGCATTTGGCTGCGGTATTCTTTTGTCGAAACAATAGACACCAAACCACCCTTTTTTTGAGCCACCATGACGTCACCCGGCGTCCAAGTAGTTACAGCCGTGACGGTTATTTTCTTTTTACTGCCGGTGCGTTTGCCTGCTTTTACTTCATCGCGCTCTTCGGTATAGCCGTTGATATATTTTTCAGAAGCATCTAAATACGTATCAGCAGCTATAAAATTCATCGCATCTGGGTCGTAAGTTGTTTCATCAGCATTGACAGGAATACCATTATCGGAACACCATTTTATGACAATATTCCAATCCCCATCGCGCAAAACAGCCGTACAAACGCCACCTTTTGCCAATTGCGGATTCTGTTTCCAAGCCGCAGGGCCCATAAATTTGTCCTCGCCGAGCGACCGACCGCAAGTGTAAACGATTTGAGCGCGGTATTCAGATCCGAGTTTTTCTAATTGAGGATTCACACCCGCCAAGAAAGCCGCCGCACCATCGCCCATAATAGTGACGAAATGTGCACCACCCGTGGCATTTGATGGGTTTTCTTTATATTCTTGTGCCAATTTAATCAAATTCGCTTGCATTTGAGAGACATCGTCTTGGCGAGAGATTTTCAAATTGACTTTTTTTGAAGCCATGATGGATCCCTCGGTCGTTTGCGCCCCACCGTTCGCCAATAATGCGCCCATTTGAGCGTTCCAAGCCCACATAAGCCAACGGACTTCGGGCGTACCCACATTCGCAGGCTTATTGCTTGGTAAGGGAATTGTAGCCACAGACGAACTGGCGTTTTTAGGCGCATCAGGCAAATCAATTTTATTAATAACAGTAGATTCGGAAGTGGAGCGTGAGCCTATTAAGCCATTGCTTTGAAGCAATTTATAGCCACCAAATAAGCCTAATACAATTGCAATGGTTAAGGTAAGCCTTCCAATGGGAGTGAGTCGTGATAGCATAATTGAATAGTTTTTTATACTGATTAAAAATAATTTTATGGGAAATAGCTGAATATTTAAATCATAAAGCTAACCACTGAGGGGTCTCGATTTGTTCAATATAAACTCATTTAGTGGACTAATACGAGACATAAAGCGACAAGAAAAGGCTTTTATCGGATGAATAAAATTCGGTTTTTCGATTTAAAAATACATCTTTTTTTGAATTAAGGGTCTTTTTAAGTTAACTTTGTAAAAAATAAAAGATATGACTGTATTGATTGGTGATAGAAAAATTCGTATTCCAAAGCCTAAGTTGTTGACATACGACGACTATGCGAAACTTACTCCACCTGATAATGGCAATTATGAACTACACAAAGGTCAAATTATATTTATGCCTACTCCGATTCCAAAACATCAAGAAATATCTGGCAAGTTGCATTATTTGCTATTTGGCTATACGCTTTCTCATAAAAATGGAAAAGTTTATGCTGCACCAATGGACACTGAATTTACGCCTAATGATACGTTACAACCTGATATTTTGTTTATTTCTAAAGATAGGTTGACAATTGTTGGTGAAAAAAAAATAGAAGGTGCGCCTGATTTTATAGCTGAAATTCTTTCACCCGGCAACACGACTAAGGAAATGAGTTACAAAAAATATATTTATGAAAGCTGCGGCGTCAAAGAATATTGGGTCATTTATCCAGATAAAAAAACTGTTAAGCAATATGAAAATCTGGATAATGAATTTGTATTAATCGGTGAATTTAGCATAAATGATAGCGTTAAAGCAAGTGTTATTGAAGGTTTTACAATGAAAATCGCTGATATTTTTGAATAAAAATAAGACAATTAGATAAGTTATATGACCATTTTTGAAAATTACAAGCGATTAAAAAAACACTATCAAAACCTTCACGCTGAGGCGGCAAAAACGGGAAATATCATTGCGGGTTTAAGGCTTTTCGTTATCTTTTTATTGATTTACAGTAGCTATCATTTCTACAAAACGGAGCAAACAACTTGGCTATTTGGCGCGGGTATTTTACTGTTCTCTATTTTCCTTTGGTTGGTTTCATTGCATTTAAAATATAAAGAAAAGGCGCAACTTTACATGTCTTTAAGCCTGATTAATGAAAATGAAATGGCTTATTTGACTGGTAATTTGATGCCTTTTAAAGCAGGTGAAGCCCATATTGAGCCGAATCATCCCTATTCCTACGACCTTGATATTTTCGGGAAAGCATCCATTTTTCAGCACATTAATCGCACAACTACGGCTATCGGTGAAGCTCATTTGGCAAATTGGTTGAAAAATGAAACACCTATTGATATTCAGGCACAACAGGAAGCCGTTCGAGAATTGGGTTTAAAATTGGATTGGAGACAGAATTATTTAGCCGCAGGGCAAATGCATGTTGATGAAGATTTGTCCATTCCAAAATTTAAAGAGTGGCTTTATGCCCCTTTGAATTATCAAAATGCTAAAATACTGAGGGGGGTATCTTTCATTTTACCTGCTATTACAATGGGCATTTTATTAGCCAATTATGTATCAGATGACCCCATATTTTTTACTGTTTTAAAAGGTTTATTCTTTTTAAACATTGCAGTAGTTGCTTTTCAACAAAAGCATATCAAAGACGAGCATCGGTTATTGAATAATACGAGTAGTATTTTACAAAAATACAGCAAACTGTTAGAATCTATCGAAAATGAACCTTTTGAATCGGATATACTGAGGGGTCTCAAATTGAACGAAAGCAAAGATTTAGGTCAAAATAGCCCCGCGAGTCTGTCTATTCGGCGGCTCTCAAAAATTCTCAATCAGTTCGATACGATTCTCAACCCCTTTGCCGCCATCTTGATGAACGGCTTTTTTCAATACCATTTACACGCTCTTTTCGCCCTCGAAAAATGGAAAAAAGCGAGCAAAGACACTGTTTTCAATTGGTTTGACACGATTGGCACATTTGAAGCCTTATCGAGTATTGCTAATTTTGCCTACAACAATCCCGATTTTATTTTTCCTGAACTAATGAAAGAACCCAAGTTGATAGGAGCTCAAGTCGGGCATCCGCTTATTCCGTTAGAAAAGCGGATTTGTAACGACGTCAGTTTTGATGCCACCCGATTTATCGTCTTGACCGGCTCTAATATGTCGGGCAAAAGTACCTTTTTACGGACGTTGGGCGTGAATATCATATTGGCAAAAATAGGTTCACCCGTCTGTGCCGAGCGATTTGAGTTTTATCCCTTTAATGTTCAAGTGAGCATGAGGATAGATGATTCTTTACAAAACAGTGAATCCCTCTTTTTTTCTGAATTAAAACGTTTAAAAGCTATTATTGAAACTTTAGACAACCCTCAAAAATCATTCATCATTTTAGATGAGATACTGAGGGGTACCAATTCCAACGATAAACGCGCCGGCACGCAGGGTTTAATCCAAAAATTAATCGGCAAAAATGCCGTTGGTATCATCGCTACCCATGACCTTGTTATCAGTGAAATGAAAAAGGACTATCCCGCTTACCTCAGCAACCAATGCTTTGAAGCGGATATTACCAATGATATTCTACACTTCGATTATAAATTAAGAGAAGGCGTTTGTCAACAGATGAGCGCGGCATTTTTGATGAAGAAGATGGATATCATTTAGAATAGCATAAAAACTTAAAAATATCTTGTTTAAAGAGCATTAATACCGTATTTTTGTAAGAGACAAGTTAAATTAGTTAAAAAGATAAATATCATCAACACGTTAGAATTGCTTTAGAAAATGATGGTTGGATAATCACACATGACCCCTACAGGATTAAATTGGGAAGAAGAAGAGGATATATAGATTTAGGCGCTGAAAAAGAAGTTATTGCTGCGGAGAAACAGGGACAAAAAATTGCTGTAGAAATCAAAAGTTTTATTGGTCAATCTGATTTAGATGATTTTGAAGATGCTTTAGGGCAATTTCTGCTGTATTGGCGAGCCCTGAAATTTAAAGACCCCGAAAGATCCCTTTTTTTAACTGTTCCTGAAGGCTTCTATAAACGTTTTTTCGATGATACTTTTTTTATTGAAACTGCTCATGAGTTTAATGTGAAAATGATTAGTCATTGGCTTTCAACCTCCTTATGTTCGCGAATCTATGGAAGATTTTGCTGCCGCATAAATACCCAATTTTGAGGCAGAGTTCTTGAAAAAATAAAACTCTGCCTCAAAATCATTTTACGGCTTAAACACCTTCGCCGCCTTCACCGCTAATTTCCACCCTTTATACAATTTAGCAGAATCCGCCTTTCTCATTTTAGGCTTAAATGCCTGATCCAATTGCCAATTGGTGGCAATATCATTTTCATCTTTCCAAAAACCAACCGCTAAACCGGCCAAATAGGCTGCACCCAAAGCGGTGGTTTCTTGAATAACCGGTCGTTCAACAGTAGTGCCTAAAATATCGCTTTGGAATTGCATCATAAAATTATTCTTTACCGCGCCTCCGTCCACACGCAAGGCTTTGAGTTTCAAGCCAGAATCTTTTTCCATCACACTCAAGACGTCTTTCGTTTGGTAGGCAATACTTTCCAAAGTCGCACGGATAAGTTGTGCTTTTCCCGAGCCCCGCGACAAGCCGAATATGGCTCCCCGCACGTCCGAATCCCAGTAAGGCGTACCCAAGCCCACGAAAGCCGGAACGACATACACGCCACCATTATCCGAAATGCTTTTGGCATACCCCTCAGTATCAGCCGCATCTTTGACCAATTCGACGGCATCGCGCAACCACTGAACGGCAGAACCGGCTACGAAAATTGACCCCTCAAGCGCGTACATCACTTTACCATCAATACCCCAAGCAATGGTTGTGAGCAAACCATTTTTAGATTGAACAGCTTTGTAACCCGTATTCATCAGCATAAAACAGCCGGTGCCGTATGTATTTTTCGCCATACCATCCGTGAAACACGCTTGACCATAGAGAGCAGCCTGTTGATCGCCCGCAATACCCGATACGGCAATGCCTTTCATGCCCATAATATCCTCTTTTGCATGACCATAAACAGCTGAACTATCCATCACAGTGGGCAACATCGAAGCGGGAACAGTCAAGGCTTTACAGAGTTCAGCGTCCCATTTGAGGTCGTGAATATTGTATAGCATGGTGCGAGAGGCGTTGGTATAATCCGTTGCGTGCGTCTTTTCTTCGGTCAAATTCCAAAGCACCCATGTATCAATCGTGCCGAAAAGTAAATCACCGGCGTCCGCCTTAGCTCTTGCACCTTCCACATTATCGAGAATCCATTTCACCTTAGTGCCTGAAAAATAAGCATCAATCAGCAAACCCGTTTTGGCGCGTACTAAGGGGTCAAGTCCCTTCGCTTTGAGGTTGTCGCAAACGCCCATTGTCTGTCTGCTTTGCCAGACTATGGCATTATAAATCGGTTGACCCGTATTTTTATCCCAAACCACCGTTGTTTCCCGCTGATTGGTAATGCCAATCGCCGCAATATCATTGGGATTTACCTCTCTCAACACATCACGAACCACATTTTGCACGGATTGCCATATTTCATTGGCATCATGTTCTACCCACCCTGGCTTCGGGAAAAACTGTGTGAATTCCTGCTGTGCAACAGCTATAATATTGCCTTTTTTATCAAAAACAATGGCACGTGAGCTGGTTGTGCCTTGGTCAATCGAGAGAATGTATTTTTTCATTGTTGTTGTTTAACTTGGTATTTTATTCAGAAAACCATAAATTTGTTTAATAAAAGTAAAGATATGAAATCAATAGTTATTTCTTTCAACATCATTACTTACTTGGGCAAAAACTATTGCAAGTGTCTATTTGACCCCCTCAGTATTCTCCCCATCCCCTAATTCTTTCAAAAAATTCTTTTGCGAAACGACTTTCACATTGGTTTGTCGTTCTACATTCTCCCGAGCCTCCCCTGCCAAACGACCGCCTTTTTGTGCAGTTTCATGGTTCTCATTGAATCCCTGAGCATCTTCTTGGACAGCAATACTGCGGGTAATTTCTTCACCGAGCATCGAAAAAACCAACTCTAAATTGGTCATGTGGTCACGAAGATTTTGTCTTTCTAAACCTTTGTGTTGAGCATGTTCAGACGGTGTAATACCAAAAGTGGCTTTTGAAATAACGGCTGTCAAAATGGAATATTCCTGACCTTCTTTCACGCCTCTATTTTTCCATTCATTGGTCAATTGTTTTCTGATGTCAATGCTTTTCAAACGGTTTTCAATCCAATCATCGGGATAACCTTTGGCTTTGTAAATTTCTTTGGCGCGTTCAATGGCAATTTCTGGATTCTCTATTTCATCTAAGCGTTCTTTCCCAACACTTGCTAACCACAACTTTAATGGCTCCGCTTTAGGAGAAGGTACAGACATGACAATTCGTAAAATGCCTTCGGTATTAGCGGCATCAGATTTATAATTTTTCCCATCAGGTGCTTTAAATTTCAGTGCGTGACAATATGTCACGACCTCACTTCCACCTTCGGCAATAAGTCTTTGTTTTAACTTTCTCCAATAAGCTTTGGAGTCTGTGCTGTCTGTTAAAATAGCTATGACATCTGAAATATTAAAATACCATTGTTCATCATGCCATAATTTGCGAATTACTTTATCTTCAAAAGGGAGAAGACTTGAATTTTCCATCTAATTATTTTTAAAGTTTTAACAAATTTATTTGTTTGCAAACATATGTTTTATTTTTTAGAAAAAAAAGCCGTTTTTACATAATTTTAAAACAAATAAATTCAAAAACAATAAAAATCCGACTATAAGATATACTTTTTTAAAATCTCTTCATACTCGCCCACCTCCATAAATGACCACCCTTTTTCTTTAAATTTTGCTACTTCTTCATGCGTTGGAAAAGTAAAATATTGAGCATTATCATCTGTTTGAACGTGCGTCTCAATTTCCCCCCCCCTCAGTATGTTATCAATAGTGGAGGTTAAAATCTCTACACTTGCGGGGTAAAGATTCATGATATGCCAAAATAAGGATTTGGTTTTATCAACTTTCAAGTTTGAAAAACCGATAACGCCGCCTGTGTCAATCGTCGCATCATCTATGTAATGCAGGGTGCAGCCTATTTCTGAATCGCCGTTCATCAATGCCCTAAAAGTGGCCAAAACGCCGCGGTATTGGGGCAGTCTGCCGGAGTGCAAGTTGATAACACCCAATCGCGGAATTTTGATAAAATCATTACCGAATATTTTACCATAGCGCACTGAAAGTATCAAATCGGGTTGTAAAGAACGGATATGACTCAGCGTTTCAACCGATTTCACTTCATTCAGAGACTCAACTGGAATATTATATTTTCTCGATAACTCATTAAAAGTCAAATATTGCCCGTTAAAATGCCGATTCTGATGATCCAACTGAGGGAAGAGGATGTCATTTAACAGCGTCTGTTCAAAAAACTTTAATTCCTTAAGTTCTTTGGGCGGATTGATATTTTTACCCCCTACTTTATCCGATACAAAAATATGGGTAACGTGTTGAGCAATATGAGGCAACAGAATATTGAGGTTAATATTACTCGCTAAATCACGATTCGTAAAAATGATTAAACGCATACGGTTATAATTAGAATAACCTTTCAAGGGTTTTAAACCCTTGAAAGGTTAATTATCCATAAGTTGTTACTATTTTTTTAAAACAACATCTTATAAAATGCTGCACCACAGATACCGCCTAAAATGGGTCCCAAAACCGGAATCCAAGAATAAGCCCAGTCTGAGCCGCCTTTTCCCGGAATCGGTAATAAAGCATGAGCAATGCGGGGACCCAAATCACGAGCCGGATTAATAGCATATCCCGTCGTGCCACCCAATGAAAGGCCGATAGAGAGAATAAGCGCACCAACCGCCATCGGATTCAAACCTTCCGAAAATTTATTCACACCCAATGCCGATAGACCAAATAGCAAAACAAAGGTGCCGATAAATTCACCAATAAAGTTGCTTACAGTATGGCGCTCAGCCGGTTCAGTGCAAAAAGCTGCCCGTTTGGTAGCCGCATTTTCTGTTTTTGCCCAATGCGGCAAATAATGAACGTAAACAAGGCAGGCGCCGATAATGGCTCCCAGCATTTGTGCCGCAATATACGCCGGAACGTTCTCCCAAGGAAAACTACCTGTTGCTGCCAGTCCCAACGTGACAGCCGGGTTGAGGTGTGCCCCGCTAATACTACCGACCGAATAAACACCAAAAGTAACGGCCAAAGCCCAACCAAAAGTGATGACTATCCAACCGGCACCCTCAGCTTTTGAGTTTTTTAAAACAACTCCGGCAACAACGCCGTTGCCCAATAAAATCAATAGGGTTGTGCCTACCATCTCTGCTAAAAATGTATTCATATTGACTTGTTAAAAGTTTGGTTAGTGAAACATTGTTATAAAAAATTTAATGTCTTTATTTATTGATTCGGCATCATGCGCAATACCTCTTGCATGAATTTTTTGCTTTCTTTTTCCACGGATTGCCAATCATCGGACGTCAAATCCGAAATCATGACGTGCGCATGGGTCGTCGGAAAATTCACTTCTCGCTTCTGATACTGAGGGGTAGTGACTTGCGCCAACATTTCACGCATGGCGGCTACTGACACTGTTTTATCCTGATTCTCTTCATTTTCATAATAATATCCCACAAAAAGAGGGCATTTTATTCGCTGAAAAGTTTCGGGTGTCATAGCATATTTTTGAAAAGTGGTGAACTGCACAATGGCTTCAAAACGCTGATGGTTTGTCCAAAAACGCTTTTGTTCCGCCCGTCTGAACACCCAATCATTATGCTCTTTGCCGGTTACAAAACGAGCGATGTTCAAACCCCATGGCTCAGACATGAGTTGGGCATCTTTCCTGAAAACGCGAACAGCTGGCGAATACGTTATCAGACCTTTAACCTCAGGATGGCGTGAAGCTAAAAAAAGTGCCATGGCACCGCCACCTGAATTGCCAATAATTACGACTGAATCGCTCAATTGGTGTGCAATATGCAAGGCTTTTTCACCCGAATCGTAATAGTCTTCAGCCGTGAAATGTATCATATTGTTGTCGCCTTCATCTTTGCCGTGTTCAGCGAGACGGGCTAAATACATATTACAACCGAAAGATTTGGCTAAATTATGGGTGACAGGATAACCTTCCTTATGGCTTGCCCCAAAACCATGTAAAAATAATAAAGCGACGGCTGTTTTACTTTTTTTAAGCGAATCTGCCCACAGGATATGGGCTTCATTTTCGGGTTTGAGGTTCGGGGTTTTCTTTTCGCTCTCGGTTATTGTTTGTTCAAGTTCGGACAAAGTGGCAGCAGTAGATAAAGGCGGCACGGAAAAAGCGGGCTTTGCGGGTTTAGGACCCAAAAAATAGACAACAAGCAGCAAACCTATCAAGCTTAAAAAGCCGATAAGTGTATATTTTAAAACGCGCAATAATCGTTTCATCCAACCGGAGATTTTAATTTTTTTTCGAACTAATGCAGTAAATTTACAATTAGTTTTCAAAAATCTATTTTTTCTCCCAATCTTTAATTGTTTCTGATAGTTTTATATAGCTGCCATTTTTATTAATATAACTTTTAAATATCACTTTATACAATCCGGCGGGTAATTCTTGAGTGTTTTCAATCCTTTGCTGAAAAGTGCCATCTTCCAAATCTCCCAAAATCACCCCCCTCAGTATGCGCCCTTGGGTGTCGGCTATTTCCACCCGCACTTCCCTTTTATCTTTCATCTCAAAAAGAAGAATCAATTCATCATCATCATTGGGTTTTATACTAAAATCCAATTTATGCATCTCTATCTCAGATTCATTAATTAGGACATTTGATTGAACAGAATCCGGTTTACTTTCGCTTGGCAGAATAGCAGGAATAACGGTTCTAACGGAATCGGCCGGATTTTCACTCTGTTTCACCTGAGCCGCTACCGTTTGAGACGTGTCGGGTTGAGCGGTAGGTTCAATGACAACATCCGGTTTTTGAGGCAAATCTTTTTCAACTTTTGGCACTTCAGCAATTCCCACTACCGCATGGGTCGTATCAGCGTTATTGCCGCCCGAAATCATCGTTACGACTATTTGTAAGGTAGTATCGGGTTTCTTTCGGTGAGGATTTTCATTCACAATTGCGGTTTGTGTAGAATCTGTTTTTTGACTGTTTTGATGATTGGCAGTAATACTTGTTTTAGCGGCATCGGCAATTTCGGGCTCTTTCTGCGTTCTTTTTTTATGGGCGATAACTTTTTTAGGCGAAGGTTTAACAATCGGCAACGGGTTTTTTAGTCCGGCAATAAGCGCATCTATGAGCGGCGTTTTGAAAGAATTGTCTTCCGTTTGAATGCAATCGCCCGTCATTTCCCAAACAATGGCTCCCCGCAGTTTTTTAGCCCGTATGTAATGTCCCTTGATAGCAATTGACCGTTCGTCGTCATAGCTAACGAAAGTGTTGACATCATGTTTACCGGTCAAATAAGGTACTTTAGCGTAATCGTCCCAATGTTCTTCAAAAGCATATTTCTTTTTCAAAATATTATAATACTGAGGCGAACCTTCGTCCTCTTGAAAAGTAAGGGAATCAACCTTACCCGTAGTAGCGCTCATCAAGTAGGGCGTATCTTGGGTTTTCATGGAACGACCATAAAAGGCAGCCCCAATGTTGATTTTAGAAGCCGGCACGCCATACTTTTTTGTTAATGCCAGCACTGCAGCATCCACATGCGTGGGCGAATCGTCCTCAGCTGTTGAAAAAAGCGGTGAATTATGACCAGTCTCCCTATTCCATGAACCATGAAAATCGTACGACATTAAATTAATGGCATCCAAAAGAGGCGTCACTTTAGACCATTCAATATGAGTCATATAACTGGTAGAGGCACTCACAGCGGCGGTGAGTAAATATTTTCTGCCCGTCTGTTGGCTTAGGCTGTTAAGACTATCGCGAATACTTTGCAACAATAAGGTGAAATTGCGCTTATCATACGCTTTGCCGTCGCGCTCAGCCACGCCCGGATATTCCCAATCAATATCAACACCGTCAATATTGTAAAATTCAACGATGCGACAACAATCGCTGGCAAAAAATCCGCGCTTCCGCGGGTCGTTAGCAATGCCCGAAAACAAAAATGACTGCGTCCAACCTCCTATCGAAATCAAGACTTTGACGCCCGAAAGATGCGCCAAATCCACCAATGAGGTATTGGGATAATGGCTTGGCGGGGTAGTTTGATAATTAATTTTCCCCTGCAACAAATTTTCATCCGCCCAAGGGTCTAAACCGGATAATGTGCCATCAAAATTAGGCTTAAAAAAAGCGTAATTGATGATGGAATATTTAGAATACGGAATAGTTTGAGGATTGACAAGGCCGGCACGGTCGTACCATTGCCAAGCGGGATAATAGCCGATTATTTCGCGCGGCGGTTGTGCCTTTAAATCAGCCATGATAAAAGAAAAAATAACAACAATTGCGCAAGCAAATATATTGATTTTGCTGATAGCCAAAATAGACCGAGGGGAAATGAATGAAAATAGCATGTAACATTTAGGTTGAAGTAGTTTTCTCAATAGCCAATACAAAAATAAGGAAATTTTGAAAAGAAAATCAAGTTTTTAACCGTCATGAAGGGAATGACACGGGAAGGATTGAAAAATAAAAACTAACTAACGCTTGTTAGTTTTATTGTTTTCCTTTAACTTTGCCCAAATTATAAAGCCAAATGCTCCAAATCACTAAAAAAAGTAAACGAGATATCATAATGGAACAAGCTGCAGCCCTTTTCAAAGAACAGGGCTATCCTGCGGTTTCGATGAATGATATTGCCGACAAAGTGGGGGTCAAAGCCGCCAGCCTGTATAACCATATAAAATCCAAAGAAGATATTTTACAAGAGATTTGCTTCCGTTTTGCCCACGAGTACATGACACAACTCAACAGAATTGCGCAATCGGAACAGTCCATTTCTCACAAAATTGCGGCTATTATTGACCTCCACGTGACGCTCGGTACGCACAATGCTGCGGCTATTATCATCACCAATTATGAATGGAAGCACCTTTCCGAGCCGTATTTAAGCGATTTCAAAGCCATGCGTAAAAGTTATGAACAGACCTTTATGGATATCATTACTGAGGGGGTAGCCAAAGGCGTCTTAAAAGGCATTGACCCGACAATCGTGATGTTTACTGTTCTTTCAGCCTTGCGGTGGATTCCCTTTTGGTACAATGACAAACGAGGGGTGACAATAGAAGATTTAAAAACAAATATTAAGACATTGATTCTCAAAGGTTTAGAAAAAGAATAATGCAGTTTTTTCCATTAAAAATAAAAAACCTCCGGCATGAAACGAGTGATTGCGTGTCTATTGCATTCGACGTGCCTGACCATATAAAACCCAAATTTAATTTCATTCAAGGTCAATATTTGACTTTGAAAACAACTATCGGCGGTGAAGAGATTCGCCGCTCTTATTCCATTTGTTCCAGTCCCTGCGAAGGCGAGTTAAGAATAGCGGTAAAAAGAGTAGAAGGCGGCATTTTTTCAACTTTTGCCAATCAAAAGCTCAAAAAAGGGGACATTTTAGAGGTTGCTGCGCCCGATGGTCGTTTTTACCCTACCCAAAAAACACATCCCGAGGTAGCTCAAAAACATTACGTGTTGATAGCAGCGGGTTCCGGGATAACCCCGATATTAAGTATTTTAAAAACCGCTTTACAAACAGAACCCCAAAGCGAGGTCTCTTTGATTTACGGCAATCGCAATACAGCCTCCATTATTTTCCGCGAAGACATTGAGGGTTTAAAAAATAAATATATGGAACGCTTGCGCGTTTTTCATGTATTGAGCCGTGAAAGAATGGACAGCGACTTGTTTCACGGGCGCATTGATAGCCCAAAAATCAAGCAAATTTTTGATAAAATACCGGATATACTGAGGGGTCTAATCCCGAAACCTCGGGGGGGACAAATGACCCAATTTTTTATTTGTGGACCGGAAGATATGATAAATGACGTCCGAAATGCGCTGATTGAAAGGGGTATTGACCGACATAATATTCATTTTGAACTTTTTGGAACGAATAAAAAAGCCGCCACCATCAACCATTCGCTATCCGAAAAGGTTATATCAGTAGCCACAATCCGTTTGGATGGGGTCAGTTTTGACGTGCCGATTCACGAGGGAGAAGCTGTATTAGATGCTGCTTTGGCGGTTGGCGCCGATTTACCATTTGCTTGTAAAGGTGGTGTCTGCTGTACTTGTCGCGCTAAACTGACTGAGGGGGGGGTAGAAATGGACGTTACTTATGCTCTTGACCCCGAAGAAGTCGAATCGGGTTTTATACTAACCTGTCAATCGCACCCCAAAACGGCGAAAATTACCGTTAACTTTGATATAAAATAATATTTCATGGAAAATATCATCAGTTTAGAAGAAAAATTTCAAGCAAAAATAGATGCTGAAATCAAGATAGAGCCCAAAGATTGGATGCCGGAAGCTTACCGCAAGACGTTGATTCGGCAAATTTCCCAACACGCTCATAGTGAAATAGTCGGTATGTTGCCCGAAGGAAATTGGGTTGCTCGCGCACCCAGCCTGCGTCGTAAAGCGGTACTTTTGGCCAAGGTTCAAGACGAAGCCGGACATGGTTTGTATCTCTACGCAGCGGCTGAAACGCTGGGTATCACGCGCGACGAAATGATTGAACAATTGCACAGCGGCAAGGCAAAATACTCAAGCATTTTCAATTATCCAACCATTTCGTGGGCAGATATGGGTGCAATCGGCTGGCTTGTTGACGGGGCGGCGATTATGAATCAAGTGCCTTTGTGCAAATGCAGTTTTGGTCCATATGCACGGGCAATGGTGCGGGTGTGTAAAGAGGAAAGCTTTCACCAAAGACAAGGCTTTGAGATTATGATGACCCTTGCCAATGGCTCGCCACAACAAAAAGCCATGGCTCAAGATGCGCTCAATCGGTGGTGGAAACCGGCTATGATGATGTTCGGACCCAATGATGCGGATTCACCTAACTCCATTCAGAGCATGAAATGGAAAATAAAACGCTATTCCAATGATGAATTACGCCAAAAATTCGTGGATGTCATGGTCGAACAAGCCCACTCTTTAGGCTTAACTGTTCCCGACTCTGACTTGAAATGGAATGCAGAACGAGGTCATTACGATTTTGGCGAATTGGATTGGACAGAATTTAACAACATTCTGAAAGGTAATGGGCCCTGCAATAAAGAGCGTTTGGATACTCGCCGCAAGGCTTGGGAAGATGGGGCATGGGTGCGTGAAGCCGCTATGGCATACGCCGAAAAAAAGAGAAAAAGGGCTGAAGAACAAGTGAAAGTAGCCTAATAATCCATAAAAAATCAGGCAATGAAAAATACAGAATTCCCCCTTTGGGAGGTTTTTATCAGAAGTCATGCGGGACTTAATCACAAGCACGTGGGCAGTTTACACGCCGCTGATGCACAAATGGCCATCGAGAATGCCCGCGATGTTTATACCCGTCGGCAAGAAGGCGTGAGTATTTGGGTGGTCGAATCCAAGCATATTACAGCGTCCGACCCTGCCGACAGCGATGCTTTCTTTGAACCGGCAAAAGATAAGGTGTATCGGCATCCCACATTTTACAAAGTACCGGATGATATTAAGCACATGTAGTAT
>JANPGW010000252.1:0-5472 GCA_031424115.1 Saprospiraceae bacterium
CATTGATATGGTTGAGCATTACCACGCACAGGCGTCAGACGCCTTTCATGCGTCTGACACCTGAGCGACCCACTAATTTTACGAAAGTACCAAAAAAATAAACAATAAACCTAACTTTGCTCAATAAACCATATATCTATGAATTTCGACCAAATCGTCACCGTCACATTCACTCTTTTTGCCATCATTGACATGTTGGGCAATATACCTATTTTGATTTCATTGAAAGAAAAAATCGGCGAAATAGAAGCCGGAAAAGCAACACTCGTGGCGGGTTGTTTGATGTTTGGTTTTATGTTTGTCGGGGAGCGTTTTTTGGGCATTTTAGGGGTTGACTTGAAATCTTTTGCATTGGCAGGTTCTATCCTGATCTTTATTATGGGGCTTGAAATGACATTGGGTATAGATATTTTTCAATCGGAAGATGAAGCTAAAACGGGCAGTATAGTGCCGGTAGCGTTTCCTCTTTTAGCCGGTTCCGGAACGTTGACAACTATTATGTCCTTAAAAACCGAATATGATAATTGGACGCTTTTTATCGGCATTGCCCTCAATCTTTTATTCATTTATCTCTCCATTCGATTACTCAATCCGATTGAAAAACTCTTAGGCCGAGGCGGCTTATTGGTTGTCCGAAAATTTATGGGCGTCATACTTTTAGCTATTGCGGTTAAAATATTTAAAGCCAATTTGTCCCTATAAAAGCATAAACAAAGTCACTATTTTAGGCAATTCCTCCATTTTTTATGAACATTAGTTAAGTTGGTGAAAACTTGGCACTGCTTTTTCTGTGTGTGTCTTACGAATCTAACTCATTTTTCACCACTAAATTAATAAAAATGCTTCGCAATCGATACATTTTATTCTGCCACCTGTTGTTCATATTTGCCTTTTCACACGCTCAAACTCAACGCCCGCTCAAGTCAACACTTGAACTTCAAATGCCCGAAGGAGAAGGTTCTAATGGCGCAAGTGTAGTATGGCATCCCGAACAAAAAAAATATTATGCTGCTTTTGCCGGTAATACATCTTACCCTTTAGCGGTTTTTGATGCCGTGGGAAAACGTGTTTCGGAAGATGGCTTAACGACCGGATTTGATGTTCGCGGCTTATGGTATGATGCCTCTAAGAAATCCGTGTGCGGCAATGCCTATGCAGATGGAGGCTTATTTAAATTGCTTTTAAATCCGCAAGGCATCCCTAAATCAAGCGATAACTTCGTGAAAGAGTCCATGCAACCCTATGAGAATGCCGTCGGTTTTATGGTGCCGCCTTTAGAAGCCGTCTGCTTTTTGACAGGTCAAGAATTATTGATATATAAAGTTGATGAAGCCAAAACCGATGAAACAATCCGCCTTTACGTCGGAAAAAAAGATAAAAATGAAGTAAAAGAAGACGGGAATGAATTTGATTTATACACAATGCCCGAGAATTATAATGCTTCTTCTGCCGTTTTTACCGAAAAATCTAAAGCTGAATTTGGGTTACTTAATTTTACAGATATGCAAATAGAACTTTATGACGCCAAAACGGGCTTGATGACTCAAATCCTCAAACTCCCGGATACTGCACCTGCACCCGAACGTTTCAACTTCGCCTTCGCAAATGGCATATATTGGCTGTTTAATAAAGAAAAACGGAAATGGGTGGGTTATAAATAAGCTCAATGGTATACTAAAAGTTCAAAAAAGATGTTTAGAGATTGAGTTAATTTCAATTTTTAAACATCTTTTTTTTGTAGTTTTGCAGTCCAAAATGATACAATCTTTTTATTACTTACATAAATATCTGATAATCAAATGATTATAAAATCAAAATTAGCACTTATTAAATCATTTTCGTTTTCTTTTATCTTTTTTCTATCTTTTACAAACACATTTGCTCAATATAGTGTTGAAAGATATTCTGATTATCACCTCAGTATTTTCATCAAAAAAATGAATGAAATCCATCCTTCTTCCATGGCGGAGGGTGTTCTTCAATTCGGCAAAACATTTTTAGGCCAAGCTTACCCTAAGCATAAAAGAGCTGCTGTTAGACAATCCGATGGCACGAGGCAATATTTATCAACCTCCAATGAAGCATTAGAGGTGAATTTAACGCAGTTCAACTGTGTTACTTTCGTTGAAAATATGATTGCCCTCACTCAAACGCGGCTTTCAGGAACACCCAATTTTGAGTATTTTAAGCAAAATTTGTCAAATATTCGCTATCGAGGTGGTGATATTGATTATGCTTCTCGCTTGCACTATTTTTCAGATTGGCTTTATGAAAATGAAAAACGCGGTGTTTTAAAAAATATAACCCAGCAAATCGGGGGTCAACCTTTTAATAAAAACGTGAGTTACCTCAGTTCCAGCAAAAATGTGTTGACCAAAAACAAGTCGAATTACGCGACTTTTGCGAGTATGAAAAAAGTAGAACGCGCTATTTCATCCCGTCCCAAATACTATATCCCAAAAGCAAATATCGCCGACATTGAATCTCAAATCAAAAATGGCGATATCATCGGCATCACTAACCGCTTGGAAGGTATGGATATGGCACACACCGGTTTCGCTATCTGGCGCAACGGCGAACTTTACCTGATGCACGCCTCCTCGCAATTCCATAAAGTCATCATTTCAAGCAAACCGCTCAAGGAATATTTAGCCAAAAATAAATTGCATACCGGGATAATGGTGGGGAGATTGAATTAATACGATCGAATCAACTAATTGACAATCAATGCCTTACAAAAATGCGCTCATTATTTTCATTAAAAACCCGGCTCTCGGAAAAGTCAAAACTCGATTGGCAAAGACGGTTGGAGATGAAAAAGCATTGCAGATTTACCTCGAACTCACCCGCATCACTCGTGAAAATGCTTCGATACTGAGGGGGGTACAACCGTACGTTTTTTACAGTGATTTTATTGATAAAAATGATGATTGGTCGAATGAGATTTTTGAAAAACGGGTACAATCAGGCGAGGATTTGGGCGACCGAATGTCGAATGCTTTTCATGAAATTTTACAACAACACCAACACGTTTGTATCATAGGTAGCGATTGCCCTACTGTCTCGGTGGACATTCTAAATCAGTCCTTTCAAATGCTCCAAAATCACGATTTTGTGGTGGGTCCCTCTACCGATGGTGGCTATTATTTATTGGGTGTTTCAACAGGTTTCCATGAATTTCTATTTAAACATATGGCGTGGAGCACCGAAAATGTCCTTTCAGAAACCTTAAGCCGCATTGCTGAAAATCATAAAACGGTTACACTTTTACCCGCTTTGACCGACGTGGATGAAGAGAAAGATTGGGTGGCATATATTTCTTTATAGCCTAAACAGATATAATATTCCAATTATTTAAATTCCGTTTTTATTCATAATTAATTGATAATCAATTGATTGAAATTTTATTTTAATAAAAATCAACTTTCACTTCAAGAACCCAAATTCAGACTTTACCTTTGCGGCGACAAAGCCTATGGCTTAATGAAAGTGTATGAATATTAATTATCAATTCATGTCCGGTATAAAACTTTTTTCGGGAACACAATCCCGCTATCTCGCTGAAAACATCGCTTTGGAATATGACCAAAAGCTGGGAGATTTAACCGTCTCAAAATTCAGCGACGGTGAAATGCAGCCTGTCATCAATGAAAGTGTGCGTGGCGATTACGTCTTTTTCATTCAATCTACCTTCGCTCCTGCCGACAATTTACTCGAATTATTGCTCCTCATTGATGCTGCCAAAAGAGCTTCGGCTGGCTATATCACGGCAGTGATTCCGTACTTTGGCTACGCTCGACAAGATAGAAAAGACAAGCCGCGCGTGCCCATTTCAGCCAAATTAATCGCCAATATGCTCGAAGCTGCGGGCGTAAGTCGTTTGATGACGATGGATTTGCACGCTGACCAATTACAGGGTTTTTTCGATATTCCGGTTGACCACTTGAAGAGTGAGCCGATATTTGCTCAATATTTGAAAGATAATATTGACCTCAGCAATGTCCTTTTTGCTTCCCCAGATTTGGGCGGTGTCAAACGGGCGCGTAATTTTGCCCGCATATTGGAACGAGATTTCGTCACTTGCTCTAAATACCGTAAAAAAGCGAACGAAATCGCCGAAATGAATGTTATCGGTGATGTAGAAGGCATGGATGTTGTCCTTGTTGATGACCTAATTGATACGGCGGGAACCCTTTGTAAAGCGGCTGAAGTCATCATGAGTAAAGGCGCCAAGAGCGTGAGAGCAATGGCAACCCACCCCGTTTTAAGCGGCAAAGCTTACGAGAATATTGAAAAATCCATGCTGACAGAAGTTATCGTTTGCGATACCATCCCACTTCATAGAAAATCCGATAAAATAAAAGTAATTTCTACGGGCAAACTTTTTGCGCGAGCTATTCGCAATACGCATGAAAATCGTTCTATTGAGGCGCTTTTTGATATGTAAAATTATACTCATAACATTGACAAAGTCCTCGAAAAAAATTGTTTGAACCGATTTTTTACGAGGACTTTGTTAATGTTATGAAATATCTACATACATCTCTACTTATTTATTTATCACCACCTTCTCCGTCTTCACCTCATCATTCACTTTCAGGCGCACCACGTACAATCCCGGCGACCAATCGCTACATTTCACCTCGAAAGCTTGACTGCCTTCGCTGATGGTGTAAAACAATTGCTTTTGGATGCTGCCTTGGGCATTCAGTATCGTCAACTCCGCTTTGGCACTTTGTTCGGTGGCGATTTCAAAGTTCATGCTCTCTTGGGCAGGGTTGGGATAGATGCGATAACTGAACGATTTGGGGGTTAAGGCAGGGGCTAACGGGTCGGCTGCGCGCTCTTGCAGAGCTTGGAGGTTGTTGTTGCCACATTGCACAGCACCCGTTTGTACCAAACCGTAGCGGATACCGTCTTTGACCAAACAAGCGTGCATCCGCTTCAATTGCCCTTTGGTGAACATATATTGGCAGTCGTCGTTGGTATTGTCCATGAAATTCATGGTCATGGCTACGGGGTTGTCACCACAAGTACTAACATGTTTGTAATCCACACAACCTAATGTTGGCGCGTTTTGAATAGGCGTGTCTTCGACAAAATCGTCGCCACAGAGTTCGGTTTCTGACCATAAATCGTATAAATTCAAATAACTCCCGATAAGGTGCGTCAAGGTCTTCCCCTCAGTGTAAGGAAAGGTTTTATCGCTGTTGTTTTTTTTGCCGAAGTATCGGGCATCTATCACAATACCATCGGTGCCAATAGGTCCCGCCGGCATTTGAGCGTAACCGCTGATGCTATCGGGGAAGCTCACGACCCAAATATTCAGATATTTTTCGGTGTTCCATGCCGTGCTGCCGCCTGTGGTCGCCGATTTCATTTTGTCGTCTGCTAACCATGTTGTGACCGATGTGGGGACGGTCAATACACCCGAAGTATTCCTACTCGTGGGGTCTTGATTGGCTAAACAGA
>JANPGW010000253.1:0-1851 GCA_031424115.1 Saprospiraceae bacterium
TTCGGCTAAACCTAAATTTTTATATTCCAATTCTTGTTGAATATAATACAGAAAACGCATTGTCAGTTTTCTGGCTTCGTCATAAGCTTTATTACGGGTTTTTTCGTCGGCGTCAATAATATTGGCGTAATAGTCGTTGCCCGAAGTGCGCCAACTAATCATGTATTTATCATTGGGCAACTTACCGAAATCAAGCATTTTATCGCAGCCGATAACTTTTTCTCCTGAACAATCTTTGCCGCAACTACAATCAAACTCGGCAGCATTATAGCCTTGTGGTTTGGCAATAACCGGTGCATTACCGCCATAATCCTTTAGAATAGCTACGTAAGTCATATCTTGTACAATGTCAGTTTTCTTTACGGCATAGTCCTCTTCTCCTGTTTCGGTGGGATTGTCGGTTCCAATTCGGTATCTAACACCTACCATTTTGGCTACATCCCCCAATTCAGTAGCATCAATCAATATTCGCGTCTCAATCTTGATGGTTTTTCCTTTTTTATCTTTTACTGTCACCGACCAACCGCCTTCAATATTAGGGATAACCTCGCGAGAGGGGTTGATTCTTTTTAAGTTTTGAAATTTTGTCTCATACAAGACTTTTAAATACGATTCTTTTGAAGCCATATTTTTAAAAATGTCGGCACCAACTTTTGGTTCAAAACTCGTTTTAGATGCCCAGCCTGTTGCCAAAGCTTTAATACTACCATATCTAACGCTTAAACTATCTCTGAACTCTCCCCATAAGCCAGAAGGTAAATCATTATTCCCTTCTGTTGCCGACATACCGGCGGCAGTCAAGGCTCCACCAAGCCATGTTGTTTCCTCTATGATAACCGTTTTTACGCCTAAACGAGCGGATTGAATTCCGGCTGCCACACCGCTTGCACCTCCACCCACAATGAGAACATCCGTCTGGATAAATTGGCTGAATACTTTAGTTGTGATTATCAATACAAGGAGTAAAGTGACTATTTTTTTCATATTTGTTTGATACATTATTCAAAATGGTTTTAAACATAGAATATAACTGCAATTTTATTTCCATATTTTGAAAACTGCTCATAAACGCAACATGAATTTAATAAATTAACAATTCTAATCGTTACCAAATCCATTTGACAAATCTGTTTCTGTTATCAATGAAAAATACATTAAACACTAAATTTATTGTTAAAAAGAGTAAAACTTTTATTGAAAAATACCCTAAAAAGGGTATTTTTCAATAAAAGTATATTCTAATGTTTAAACATATGTTTGTTATGTTATAACTTTGTTTTTTTATTATTTCAAGCAATAAAATTTGTATAACAAAAATGTTGTCAAATTTAAATTTTAAAACTTTGCTTTAGTTGTGATGTTTTTACCTATGTTTAAACAAATGACTGGTTAAATTACAATAAACACAGACTAATACTCTTCGTTTTTCTCAAACCTATTAATTTCCAAATGAATCTTCTTCGAGTTTTTCTCTGCTTAATTGCAGTGCTGTAACAAATAAATTACATTTACTAATTTCTTAAATTAACAAAAATGAACCTCTTGTTCAAATTCCCAAAATTCGCATTTGCTTTTTTTTTAATTTCCATAAGTTTCTTTACATTACAAGCCCAACCCGGCATCATCGGCGATGGTTTTTCAACCGGTTGGACTAATCCGAGTAATATAACGCCTTTAACAGCCAGTTTTGGTAGGTCGTATATAGCTATTCGCAACCCCACTGCGGTCGGAAATCAATATTTTAGAATGGTTTCCGGGGTGACTGAATTGTCTCCTTCAGCTACCTGTACTGCCAATCAGGATAGAGAAATAAACAATACATCAGTCGCCATTCATACCATTGGTGCATCC
>JANPGW010000254.1:0-8798 GCA_031424115.1 Saprospiraceae bacterium
TTTTTATCCTCAAAATCACTGTGTCCGAACGTGTATGCCAAAATGCCATAAAAGCCTTTAAACAATCGTTGTTGAAATAAAAACTCCAAGCCGTAAGTTCTACCGACGGAGGTAGAAGTCGCCGGTTCGTTGCCAATAACCCCAAAATCACCGCCTAAATTAGCCAAAGTCACTTGTTCTCGCAGTAAAAAAGGATAATTCGCGTATTTTTTATAATAGCCCTCGATGCTGAATTTAGAGTCGGTTTTGGTGTTAAATTCAAATCCTCCGATCAAGTGTGAAGCCCTGATATATTTCAAATTTGCTTGATTGGTAAATACATTATTTTGCTTAAAACCCAGAGCCGGATAAGGTGGTAATTGATTGAAAATACCGGTATTGAAATTGAACGCCAACTGCGGTGTCAAGGCATAAGAGAGTGAAAAACGGGGGCTAAATTGATTAAAAGGGTTTTTCATTGAGCTGTTATAATCATTGCCATCTACCCGCGCCCCCAATGAAATAACCAAGCGGTCAGCATCCAATTTACGACTGATTTGCGCAAATGCGCCGTATTTATTCATGCTAAAAGCCGACCTGTAATTGATTGTAAAAGTAGAATCGCCTAAGTTGCGGGTCTGAAAAGTAAAATTATTGTACTTCGCAAATTCATAACTCAAGCCGTACAAAAACTTCCAATTGCCCACGCGGGTAGTGCGTTCTGCCCGAAGTTTATTTTCAATTTCTTGCGATTTGTAATCGAATATTTTAGCATTTTTATCGTCATTGTCCTTGTATTTAAAGGCTTCGTTATTGAGCATATTGCGGCTGGCAACGAATGTCCAATAACCCGTTTTATCGAAATGTTTCCAACTGATGCCATTGGTATAATTCCATTGCGGCGCGACGGGTATTTGGTCAAGCAGATAAGCTTTAGTTTCGTCGGTGCGGGCAGCCGTATCGAGCGTGAATTGGTCAATAGCACCCAAAAAGGTGTAAGTGATTTCGTTCTTTTCGTCCATTTGATGCTTAATTTTTAATTGCGCATCATTGTAAGTCGGTAAAAACGGTAAACCGATGGCTTTAAATAAAAATTGCAAATAGGAGCGGCGAGCTGACAACAAAAAAGTTGTTTTCTGATTAATAGGCCCCTCGGCGGTCAAGCCAAAGTCACTTGAGCCGACAGTTCCGGTGAAACGCAATTTGTCATTTGCCCCGTCACGCTGGCGAAAGTTGAAAACCGAACTCAACGAGTTGCCTCTATTCGATGGAAAAGCACCGCTGAAAAAGTCCACTTCTTTCAAAAAAGTCACATTCAGCATACCGACCGGACCACCGCTCGCGCCTTGGGTGGCAAAATGGTTGATATTCGGCACTTCAATATCGTCGAGATAAAAACGGTTTTCGTTGGGTGCGCCCCCCCTGATGATGAGGTCATTGCGGAAAGTTGGTAACGCCGTCACGCCCGGCAGCGATTGAATAACCCTCGAAATATCGCGATTACCGCCGGGATTACGCGCTATTTCAGTCACGCCGATAGTGCGTAAGGAAATGGGTGATTCTTCCGTTTTTTTGAAAGCCGAAGCTTTGATGACCACTTCTTGCAAGCCCTCCGAACTTTCCTCCATTTCAAAGTTTAAAAGCGTGGGTTTGGCATTAGTAATCTGTATTTCAAAGACTTCAATATCTTTAAAACCCACAAAAGAGACCTTGATATTGTACAATTTAGGCTCTAAACCCGTGATTTCGTAATTGCCGTTTTCGTCCGTTTGAGCACCTTGCGTCGTACCCATTACTTGAACAGTAGCCGATGGCAGGGTTTCGTTATTGAGTTTATTCGATACGCGCCCTTTGATGATGCCCGTTTGAGCGGCTATACTGAGGGGGGTGATTATGGATAAAAAAATAAAAAACAGTCGAGAAATTTTTGTCATTGTAGTGAAAGGTTTTTTCAATCTTGGAAGTACTTGTTGCTAAGTTGATTTTGTTAAAAAAAAATACTGACTGTTAAATGCCATTTTGGCGATATTGTTTTAATTTTTTTTTCCAAAAATGATTACTACTGCTTTTTACCGTATGCTTAACCTTATAAAAAAGGATGATTCCCGCAAAAATAAGCGTTATGAAGTTACCAATAATGATGGGCATTTGATTTTCCATGATACCATAATACAACCAAAAACTCACGCCAAGAACAAACATTACATACATCGGGAGGGAAATACCTTTAGTATCTTTAGTTTTAATAGTGGTGAGTGCCTGAGGTAAAAAGCTGAATGTTGTTAAAAAAGCGGCAATATTGCCAATAATTGATGAAAATTCCATGTTAGTAATTTTAATTTAATGTTAGTGCAAAGGTATTCCCCTTTTGAATACCGGAATTACAGTTAATTGATGTATTTTTACACTAAATTAACCTATAAATAGATTTAATGTTAATTTAATATTAAAATAGCGTGTAAATGAGACTGCAATTTGAGCATATTACACCCCAAAAAGACGAATCTTTTGTTGTGTTGCACCATTCCTGCGACATGCGGGATGTCTATTTTTGGCATTATCACCCCGCTTGCGAAATCGTTTTTATCTCTAATGGCACGGGTAGGCAATATGTGGGTCAGCACCGTTCCTTTTATGATGATGGTACTTTGGTGTTGATAGGCAGTAACTTGCCGCACCTTAATTTCACGTATGGCCGCAAAGATGATTTTGATGAATGGGTAGTTCAGATTCCTGAATTATTCGTTCGGCAAGTGCTTGAAACTTTACCCGAAGCAGCTAATATTAAAGAGCTTTTAGAAAAAAGCCATCGCGGTTTGGTTTTTGATAAAACTATTCAGCGCCAAATCGGCGCTTTGATGAAAGGTTTGGAGCAAAAAAAAGGCATTTCAAGGATAAGCGCGTTATTAGAGATTTTAGATATTATGGCAACGACCGATCAATACCAATACCTCAATACCGGCAACAACAGTGTTTTGTTGCAGTCTCAAGAACATCTGCGGCTCAATAAAGTCTTTGAGTACGTTGAAAATAATTACATGCTGCAACCCAAACTCGATGAAGCAGCCCAATTGAGCAATATGACAACGCCCGCTTTTTGCCGTTTTTTTAAAAAACAAGTTGGCATGACTTTCTCCGATTTTGTAAACGATACGCGGATTAATCAAGCCCGAATTCTTTTGACTGAAGGAAAAACGGTTTCAGAGGCTGCTTTTGAAAGTGGATTTAATCATTTAGGGCATTTCACCGAGGTTTTTAAAAAATACGAATCTATGAACCCAAAAGATTTTAGAAAGAAAATGGCGATTTGAGACGCTTTTCCCGATAATATTCCGCAATTCAAAATTTCTGATAAATTGTAACTACTCAATCGGAGAAAACGTTTGAAAGGGAAGTATCTATAGGCTTAACTTTTTTTGTAAAAATTATATTATTCTATTTAATTTGTGTGGAAAAACGCATCTGATTTCATCTCAGTAGTAGCGTTTAGATAAACGCTGTTTTCTTTTTTTTGGTACTTTCGTAAAATTAGTGGGTCGCTCAGGTGTCAGACGCTTTTAAAGCGTCTGACATCTTGAAAATCTCATTTTACAAAAAATCCTTTTTTTATTAAAAATAGATTCTAAACCTTCGTCCCGAGCCTTTGGGATAAAAACCACGAAAGTTTAACAGCGATTATTTACATTCAACTACTTATTTGTCAAACGATTAAAAATATTGAAAAATCCAAAATTCTTAAAATGAAACCATTTTCAATTCTCCTACTTTTACTACTCAATTTTACGCTTCAAGCGCAAGAAGAAAAAGGCACCGGTATGATTTTCGACCCGCCGTCGCTCAGAGGCATTCCTTACAAAGTAAAACTCACTGCCAGCAGCTACCAAAGTATGCCGGCTTCGGCTTCGCTTGAAAAATACTGCCCGACAGCCGGTGACCAAGGGCGATACGGCACTTGTGTGGCTTTTGCAACTGGTTACCATTTGCGCACTATTTTGTACGCCAAAATGGAAAGCGAACCAGATGAAAATGGTACAGTACCTTATGTCAATCCCAACGCGAAAATCTTTTCACCGACCTATATTTATGAGCAAATAAAAGATAAAGGCGACAACAATTGTCAAGCCGGTACTAATCCGGTGAATGCTTTTGATTTGATGAAAAACTCGGGCGTTGCTACGCTCTCAAAACTACCTTATTCTTGTGGGTCTACGGTCAATTCGGCGGCAGTTCAGGAAGCGATGGATTTTCGAATTACGGACTATCAAATCTTGTATTATCCGAACGAAGAAGATGATGATTTGAAAGTCAATTCAGTCAAAAAAGCAATTGCGGAAGGCTATCCCTGTATGCTGGGTTTCATTGTGGCGAAAAGTTTCTACAATGCTTCGGGTGACGTTTGGAAAGAGGAAGCGACGGATGACGGGCCCACGGGTCAACACGGTCGTCATGCTATGTGCGTAGTAGGCTACGATAACAATAAATATGGCGGTGCTTTCAGGGTTTTAAACTCTTGGGGCACGGCTTGGCGTGATAAGGGTTACGTGTGGATTCCGTACAAAGATTTTGCAAAATATAGCCTTTTGGCTATTCAAGCTTATGGCCCTAACAAGGAATTTCGCCCAAAACCGACCCCCTCAGTATATGTGCCTAAACCGCGCAAAAAAGAGAACAATGACAACCCGGAACCGGTAAAACCTTCGCCTAAACCAACCCCTGTTAATCCGGAACCCGTAAAGCCACAGCCTAAACCGACGCCCAATAAACCTGAGCCTAAACCAGCTCCCAACAAACCGGAGCCGCCAAAGCCTGCTCCTTTGAAGCCCATTATCAAAGCCAATTTATCTGGTGAAGTCGAGTTCACTATGAATACTGGTGAAAAAATGCCTGCTAACAGGGTTTTGACCCGCAATCTTATTGTCGCGGATGATGATGACAATAAAGCATATAAAGAAGACCTCGTGGCGTATAGAATGGACAATTCGTATAGCAGCGGGACGAAGTTCCGTTTTTATATCGCCACCAATTCTGAATCTTATATCTACGCTTTTGCCACTGATTTAACGGGGAAAGTGAATAAAATCATGCCTTTTGACGACAATATGTCGCCTCGCATCGGTGCGAACAGCCAAGTCGCTTTCCCTTCGGAAAAAAAAGTGGTGAAAATGGATGACAATCCCGGAACCGATTATATGCTGATTTTATACTCTAAAGAACCCTTAGACGCGGCTCAAATGCTCATTAAAATGAATGCTGCCAAAGGTGGGTTATCGCAAAAAATAAAAGCGGCTTTGGGTGATAAGTTGATTTTGCCATCAGAGGTGACTTACAGCATGTCCAAAATTGGTTTTGACGTCAAAAAGGGAGAACACAAAGGAGCTGTCGTGCCGCTCATGGTCGAATTGTCGCATAAGTAGTACCCAACTTGTTGGGTAAAAAAATGCAAAACCCAAAACGTCTTGAAAGTCATAGATTTTCAAGACGTTTTTATTTTATTAAAAAGAAAAAGATAAAACACGTCTCAAAATATATTTTGAAGCGATACCCTCTCATTATTAATAGATTTTTGCTCCATAATTAAATTCTAAACTGTTTTATCACAATCAAAATTCTATTAAAAATGAAAAAATTAATCATGGCGTGTATCGCTTTCGCAACCTTAACAACTTCTTGTGGAACATTAACTTCCAATACGGTCATCAAACCCAATGACAGTTTTATCTTGGGGAACAATAAGCACGGCTCATTTAGAGTGAAATTAAAAAATGTTTCTTCCAATGACCTCACTGTTTATTTGGCACCCATCAAAGGCGGCACACATTCACCACAAGTCGTGAAACCCAATCAATCCATATCGGTAAAGGTGGATAAAAACACGGCATTAATCATTGATAATAAATCGAATGAAACTACCTCCGTGGATTTGAAAGTAGTAGGCGATACCGGTTTATCAATGGGGTATAAGAATTAGCCAGTTTTGTATCAAGAATTGGATTAAAGTGTACCTAAAAAGAAACAGTTTGCTGCCTAAAGGTGTTGGTAAAAGAAATAAATCTCAATTTACCAACAAAAGCAATCCAACAATCCAGCAATAATTATGGACATTCAACTTAACATTTACGCCGTTGTACTTCTTTTTGCTTTCGTACAAGGCATTTTTTACATTGTTTTATTCATTAAAAGGGGGATGCAAGAAGAACGAAAATCCGATTTTTGGATGGCGGCATTGATAACTGCTTTGTGTATTTCCAACTTGGGTTCAATGTTGGGTTTTATGGGTATTTATGTTTTAGGACAGGAATTATGGTTTTTTCCACACAGTACTGGATTGGTCATTGGACCCATTTTTTATTACTATTTAAAAACACAAATCAATGCTGATTTTCATTTTTCAAAGCCAGATATCAAGCATTTTATCCCTTATTGCACATACTTTATCTATCATTTAGCCGTTTTTTTGATGGGTAAAAATGCAGAAGGTTGGTGGGTTCGGATGGTACACAGTCCGTTTTTCATTGGGGACATCACCATTTATGCGGAAATAATGTCTTTATGTGCATATTTAGCACTTGCTGTACAATTGTATCAAAAATATTTACAATGGTTGCCCAAAGAACGTTCTGATACTGAGGGGGTGCGTTTTGACTGGTACAAACATTTTTTGTGGGCTATAGTGGTCGGTATAGTGGCAACGTTGGTCACTTATATTGCCGGTTTTTGGATCGAATTATCTTATTGGGATGATTGGGTTCAACGCGCAATTCTGGCTGGTATCATTTACTATATCAGCTTTATGGGCTATGTACAAGCGCAACCTCGACATCTTGTTTTTGATGAAAAAATACAGCAATTTATAAGGATAGAGGAAATGACATCTTCTACCGTGATTGAAAAAGTGTTAACAAAAGGTATTAAATCAGAGAATAAAATAGATAATATTGAACTTGAAAGATGGCAATCCAAGATAGAACAAGTGATGGTCAATGAAAAATTATACCTCAATCCGGAGCTCACCTTAAGTGAACTCTCCGAAAAATTAGAATCTCATAACTCTTTGATTTCCAATGTTATAAATACGCGATTTCAAAAAAATTTCAATGATTTTGTGAACGAATTTCGGGTAAATATTTTCAAAGAAAAAATCAAAGATCCTAAATTACAGCATTTGACACTTTTAGCCATTGCTTTTGAATGTGGATTTAATTCAAAATCAACATTCAATAGAGCCGTTAAAAAAGTCACAGGAGATATGCCTTCAACTTTTTTACTGACAAACGCTTGATTGGTGCAACTTAAAAGCTCAACAAAACTCTTTACTGCAAATATTAAAATCAGTTAAAACCTAAAATCATGAAAAAACACTTATTACTCTTTGGTTTTCTACTACTCACTTTCATTCTAAAAGCCCAAACCACCATCCAAGGCAAAATCGTTGATGAAAAAAATGCCCCACAACCGTACGTCAGTGTGGCGTTGATTGCTGCCAAGGATTCCCATTTGATAAAAGGCGCTTTGACGGATGAAATGGGTATTTTTAATATCCCCTCAGTATCCGAAGGAACATACCGGATTTTAGCCAGTTCTGTCGGTTTTGAGAAAAACTATTCCGATGTTTTTTCCTTGAAAGCGGAAAGTAAAACCGCTACGGTGGATTTTACCCTGAAAGCGGTGTCAAAAATGCTCAATGAAGCTGTAGTAACCGCTTCAAGACCTCTTTTCGAGCAAAAAGCCGACCGATTGATTGTTAATGTGGCAAAC
The DNA here is from genome assembly GCA_031424115.1 of Saprospiraceae bacterium. Classification (GTDB taxonomy): domain Bacteria; phylum Bacteroidota; class Bacteroidia; order Chitinophagales; family Saprospiraceae; genus JAAFJT01. Next base: position 7,735 of record JANPGW010000254.1, read on the forward strand.
AGCCCGATTGCGGCAGGCGGCACGGCAATGGAAATTTTGACCAAAGTGCCGGGGGTCGTTATCATTCAGGACAAAGTAACATTGGGCGGTAGCCAAAACGTGCAGGTCTGGATTGACGGAAAGCCCTCGCCCTACAATGACATCAACGAAGCTTTACGCAATATGCCCGGCGACCAAATTGACCGCATAGAACTCATCACGCAGCCCGGTGCCCGCTATGATGCCGCTGGAGGTCCCATTTTAAACATAGTTTTGAAACGCAACGCTGAATTGGGACTGACCGGAACTGCCGGTCTGACATTAGGCGGTTTCAGAGTCAACCAAAGCGATGTCAACGCCGGCAATCGCAATTATTACCGATTGAATCCATCATTGACGATGAATTACAGAAGTGGTATTGTGAACCTTTTTGGCAATTTGGCATACAATCAAGGCGACTATTTTTCAGTCATCAAAACGACCCGTTTTATCAATAATGAGGTTTTTAGGGGGTCTAATTTTGATGAAACAGACTATAATTTCAAAAACTTACGCATCGGTGCTGATATTTACGCCACTAAAAAAACAACTTTAGGGATTATACTAAGGGGGTGGGGCAGAAATGGCAAAGGCGACGCTACGAGCACTACCGATGTGTTTGACGGCAGTGGAACGACTCAAACCAACTCATTCATCACTGACAATTTAAGCAATTCTCGGCGGTCGGGATATTCGAGTAATTTTAATATCAAGCATGATATTGATGCTAAAACCGGACACAGTGTCAATTTTGACATAGATTACAACCGTTTTAATACCCAAAGTACCAATGATTTGAGTATTTATAAAGATTTATCGAGCAGCTTTGTTTCTACTTCTCAGCAAGATGTCAAGCAACCCGTTGATATTTGGGTAGGTAAGGCAGACTATATCCGCCCGATTGACTCCACTTTTAAAGTGGAAACGGGTTGGAAATCAAGTTTTGCTAACATCAACAATGATTTGAAATTTTACCGCGCCAACGAACTTTCAACTAAAGAATCCAATGATTTTTTGTACAAAGAAAACATCAACGCAGGATACGT
>JANPGW010000255.1:0-1816 GCA_031424115.1 Saprospiraceae bacterium
AGGTATGCTCGAACATTCACGCTCGAGTACAGGCGTGAAAGAACCGACCGATATAAACAAGCTCGTGGATGAATCTATAAGACTTTCCTACCATGCCATGCGCGCCAAAGACAAGAATTTTAATGCCGATTATACCATGGATTTGGATGAAGCAATTGGTAAAATCAATATCATTCCGCAGGATATGGGGCGGGTTTTGATTAATCTGTTTAATAATGCTTTTTATGCTGTTAACCAACGCAAGCTACTTTCAACCGATGAAAATTATACCCCCTCAGTATCCGTGACTACAAAACAATTGGAAAAAGCTATTGAAATCCGTGTTAAAGACAATGGCAACGGCATCCCCGACAACGTCAAACAAAAGATATTTCAACCGTTTTTCACGACTAAGCCAACGGGCGAAGGGACGGGCTTGGGCTTGTCTTTGAGTTATGATATTGTGGTGAAGGGGCATGGGGGGAGTTTGGAGGTGGAGAGTACTGTTGCAAATCCCGAACCCCGAGTACTCGGCGGGGAGGGGGTCGGCACTGAGTTTATTATTGAATTACCTTTTAGAACCAATGGAAGATGAAAACAAAAATCAGCATAACCTTTTTTTTGTTGTTTGTTTGGAGAATTTGCTTTTCACAAAATCAGATAATCGATAGCTTGCAACAAGCATTAATTGGTAGTCGAGAAGATACAAACCGCATTTTAATATGGCAGGAACTTGCACAAATTTATGCCATACAGGCATTGGATTCATCTCTTATTTATGCCAATAAGGGCTTTGAGCTATCCAAAAGGTTGAATTATCCCAAAGGAGAAGCTCTTTGCTTTTTGAGAATGGCGACTTATTACAGGTTGTCGAGAGCTTCGGCGTTGGGTATGCAATACGCTTTGAAAGCCTTGCCTATTTTTGAAAAACAAAAAGGTAACGACAATATTATTTTTTGTAATTTGTTAATTAGTTGGACATTAGAAGATCAAGAATATCCCCGGCTTGCATTGAGTTATCTATTGAATGTAACGCCATTAGCCGAGAAAACTCAATCTAACCTGCTCCATTGGTGCTATTCGACGCTTTGTAAAAACTATAATACCCTCAATGTGCTTGATTCTGCGCTTGTATTTGGCTTAAAGGCAGAATCATTAGTACCTGACGATACTTATAATTTGAATGAGATTGGCACTATCTATTTAAAAATGTCTAAAATCGGAGGCGCGCAAAAGTATTTTAACAAAGCATTAAAAAAAATAACTATTTCTAACGACAAGGACTATTTACCGCTGGTTTTGAACAGTATATCCAACCTGTATTATGAAAAAGAGCAAATCGATTCTGCTATTTTTTTTGCGAAAAAAGCAATTGAATTTGAAAAAACGAATTATAAAGGGTTAAACAACTCTGCTAATTTGTTAACAAAATTTTATAAAAAGAAAGGACTTAAGGATAGCCTGTTTGTTTATATTCAACTATCAATGGCTACGAAAGACAGCATAAATAAACTGGAAAAAGAAAAACTTCTTCATGTTCTTTATAATGATCAATTGCATCGCCAAGAGTTGGAATTGCGCCATTTGCAGTCTGAAAAGCAGGTTCAGTTAGTCTCTTTATTAACAGCATTGGTTTTATTTTCATTGATTGTGCTTATATTTTATCGCAACAATAAGCAAAAACAAAAAGCGAACTGCGTTCTACAAGAACAAAAAGCGAAGTTAGAAGTTTCTTTAACTGAAATAGACCGTCAAAGAAATAACGTGGAAGAAGCACTTGCACTACTCAAATCCACCCAAACCCAACTCATCCAAAAAGAAAAACTCGCCTCCCTCG
>JANPGW010000256.1:0-1816 GCA_031424115.1 Saprospiraceae bacterium
AGGTATGCTCGAACATTCACGCTCGAGTACAGGCGTGAAAGAACCGACCGATATAAACAAGCTCGTGGATGAATCTATAAGACTTTCCTACCATGCCATGCGCGCCAAAGACAAGAATTTTAATGCCGATTATACCATGGAATTGGATGAAGCGATTGGTAAAATCAATATTATTCCGCAGGACATCGGACGGGTTTTAATCAACCTGTTCAACAATGCATTTTATGCAGTCAACCAGCGCAAACAACTAAAACCCTCGGAAAATTATACCCCCTCAGTATCGGTTGCTACAAAAAAGTTAGCAAATAGTATTGAAATTCGTGTAAAAGATAACGGCAACGGCATCCCCGACAATATCAAACAAAAGATATTTCAACCGTTCTTTACGACTAAGCCGACGGGTGAGGGAACGGGTTTGGGTTTGTCGTTGAGTTATGATATTGTGGTGAAGGGGCATGGGGGGAGTTTGGAAGTGGAGAGTACTGTTGCAAATCCCGAACCCCGAGTACTCGGCGAGGAGGGGGTCGGCACTGAGTTTATTATTGAATTAACTTTTAGAACCAATGGATGATGAAAACAAAAATCAGCATAACCTTTTTTTTGTTGTTTGCTTGGAGAATTTGCTTTTCACAAAATCAGATAATCGATAGCTTACAACAAGCATTAATTGGTAGTAGGGAAGATACTAACCGGATTTTAATATGGCAGGAACTTTCACAAATTTATGCCATGCGAGCTTTGGATTCATCTCTTATTTACGCCAATAAGGGTCTTGAACTATCCAGAATATTAAATTATCCCAAAGGAGAAGCACTTTGCTTTTTGAGAATGGCGACTTATTATAGGTTGTCGAGGGCTTCGGCGCTGGGTATGCAATACGCTTTGAAAGCCTTGCCTATTTTTGAAAAACAAAACGATAACGACAATATTATTCTTAGCAATTTGTTGATTAGTTGGACATTAGAAGACCAAGAATATCCTCGACTTGCATTGGGTTATCTATTAAAAGTAACGCCAATAGCCGAGAAAACTCAATCTAACCAGCTCCATTGGTGCTATTCGACGCTTTGCAAAAACTATAACACCCTCAATGTGCTTGATTCTGCACTTGTATTTGGCTTAAAAGCAGAATCATTAGTACCCGACGATACTTATAATTTGAATGAGATTGGAACAATCTATTTAAAAATGACTAAAATTGTGGACGCGCAAAAGTATTTTAACAAAGCATTAAATAAAATAACCACTTCGGAAAAGAAGAGCTATTTACCGCTTGTTTTAAACAGTATATCCAAATTGTATTATGAAAAGGAGCAAATCGATTCTGCTATTTTTTTTGCGAAAAAAGCAATTGAATTTGAAAAAAGGAATTATACGGGGTTGAATAACTCTGCTACTTTGTTAACAAAGTTTTATAAAAAGAAAGGGTTGAAAGATAGCCTATTTGTTTATATGCAACTCGCAATGGCTACAAAAGACAGTATAAACAAACAAGAAAAAGAAAAACTTCTTCATGTTCTTTATAATGATCAATTGCATCGCCAAGACGTGGAATTGCGCCATTTCCAGTACGAAAAGCAGGTTCAGGTAGCCTCTTTATTAGCAGCATTGGTTTTATTTTCATTGATTGCGCTTATATTTTATCACAACAATAAGCAAAAACAAAAAGCGAACCGCGTTCTACAAGAACAAAAAGCGAAGTTAGAAGTTTCTTTAACTGAAATAGACCGTCAAAGAAATAACGTGGAAGAAGCACTTGCACTACTCAAATCCACCCAAACCCAACTCATCCAAAAAGAAAAACTCGCCTCCCTCG
>JANPGW010000257.1:0-2179 GCA_031424115.1 Saprospiraceae bacterium
GTCGGTTCTTCTGGCGTATGTGCTTCCATTGTGACGTGTGTTGAACAAGAACTAAAACCGTTGCTAATTGGTCAAGATGCCCGCCACATCTCTCGGGTTTGGGAACTCATTTACAACGGCACACGCGATCATTATGCCTTGTCAAGAGGACGAAAATTTCCCATTTTGGGTCGCCGAGGTTTGACAATTTCTGCCATGAGCGGTATTGACACCGCACTGTGGGATTTAAAAGGCAAGGCTTTGGGCGTACCCGTTGTAGAATTGTTGGGCGGTGCTTGTCGGGATAAAATGCAAGCCTACGCCAGTGGCGGTTGGGCAAATGCGGATAAAATAGGTGAACAGCTTTTAGGCTATGTCTCAAAAGGATTTCAAGGCGTGAAAATGAGGGTAGGGGTGATGGATGAAACCGTGCAAGAAAGCGTCAAACGGGTAAAAGCGGCAAGAGAAGCGTTAGGAGACAACATAAAACTGATGACCGATGCTCACGGCACATACAGCGTTCCCGAAGCTAAACAGTTTTGTCGAGGTGTAGAAGATTGTAATTTATATTGGTTTGAAGAACCGATTAGCCCCGATAACCGCCACGGCACAGCCGAAGTCAGAGCCTCAACGGCTATTCCGATTGCCGCAGGAGAAAGCGAATACACTGCTTTTGATGTGCGGGATTTGATTGAACTCCGCGCCTTGGATGTGGTGCAGCCCGACTCAGCTATCATTGGTGGCATTACCGAAGCGATGCGGGTAGCGCATTTGGCGCATACTTACCAACTCGAATTGGCACCCCATTGTTGGGGTTCAGCATTTTCATTTATGGCAGGGGTGAATGTGGCATTTGCTGCCCCCTCTGCGGTGGTGATAGAATTTTCGTTAGGCGGTAATCCAATGATGTATGACTTAGTCAATGAAAAAATTGAAGTTACGGATGGCATGATAGAAGCCCCAAAAGCCGCGGGTTTGGGACTTACGCCCAATTGGGATTTTGTGAAAGAATTTAAACAATAGATATAGCTCTCTGTTGCACTAATTGTTTTGAAGTGCCAATTTGTTGATATATCAATAGTTGTGTCTATCTTTGTAACTATGGAAAAACTCAATGACACTTTCTTTTACAATTTAGAAAAATCGGTAAAAACCTACCGCCAATATTTCCAAAACCAACTCAAAACACATGGTTTTGATATCACCCTTGACCAATGGTTGATACTCAATACCATTATTGAAAATCCGGATATTTCACAAAATGAGATAGCGGAAAAAGTGTTTAAAGACAAAGCCTCAGTTGCTCGCATCATTGAACTATTGGTGCAAAATGGATTTTTGACACGCGCTATCCATCCGACCAATCGGCGTATGTTTCAATTGACAATTACAGAAAAAGGGAATGAAACCATTGAAAAACTAAGTGATTTGGTTCAAATATTTAGAAAAAATGCCGTTATTGGTATCTCTCCCGATATTTTAAAAGAAACCCAAAACATCATGAAAACCATTGTCTCTAATTGTAAAAATGCTACTAATTAAAGCATTTTGGAAGGGGCGGTAGTTGAGGGTTTTGAAAATAAATTTTTTGAAAAATATTTTAGTTGATATATCAACTATTGATTTATCTTTTTATATTTGCAACCATATCACCCCTCAGTATTTTGGGGTCGAAACGCAACATTGAATCATGGATAAAAACAATATGCGCTTGGCAATCATTGCCTCTGCAACAGGTACATTGCTGGAATGGTATGACCTATTTTTAGCGGTCATTTTGGCTAAAACTTTGAGCAACCAACTGTTTCCAGGTGGTGAAAGCACTTATTTTTTAGAGACTTTGGCAATTGTCGGGTCATCGTTTTTTATCCGTCCTTTGGGTTCTCTTTTTTTCGGTAGTTTGGGTGATAGAAAAGGGCGTAAAAAATCGTTTTTACTCTCCTTATTACTTATGGGTGGGGCGACTTTTATGATTGGTTTATTACCTACTTTTTCACAAATTGGTTGGTTTGCGCCTGTTTTGTTGTTAGGATTGCGCTTAGTTCAAGGTTTTGCTTTGAGCGGTGAATATTCGGGGGCTATTATTTACGTTTCAGAAAATGCGCCTGCGGATAAACGCGGTTATTACACAGGTTTCATACAAGCGACTGTTCCCATTGGTTTATTGCTGTGTTTATTGGTTGTTATTGGTATTCAATCT